>CAZYDK010000013.1:0-22286 GCA_964646025.1 uncultured Campylobacteraceae bacterium
CTAAGAGATGAAATCTACGCCCACGCAAGAAAGATAGGACTTAGATAATTTGTGGTAGTTATAAATTTCGTTTGTTTGGAGGTTTGTTAGGGATAGGTTTTTTGTGGGTTTAGTTTTGTTTATGTTTGTTGCTCATTTGATAAATAAAGCTAAAGATTTCAGCTACCACTTTATACATATTTGGTGGCACTTCATCTCCAAGGTCAAGCTTACTTAAAATCTCCACTAAATCTTTGTCTTCTTTTATGGCTATGCCGTTTTCTTTTGCTAGAGTTATGATTTTTTGAGCGGTTTCTCCTTTGCCTGTGGCTAGGACTTTTGGAGCATTTTGTGTTTGCATATCATAGCCTAGAGCAACCGCCTTTTTGACTTCTTTAGCCACGCTTTTCCTTTTTAAAATAACCTTTAAAATAAAAACTTATTATCAAAGATGGTAGTAAAAACAAAGACCCACATAAAAGCAAAAGCATAACAAAAACAGTTAAAAGCCCAAAATAAATAGTAGGTATAAAGTTTGAGCTTATCATCACTCCAAAACCAAGAACTATCGTAAGAGTTGTATAGTAAAGTGCTGAGCCTATGCTTTGATGAGAACGCCTAATCGCTTCTTGAAGCGGATAGTTTCTAATCTCAAGCCTAAATTTATGCACATAATGTATGATATCATCAACCCCTATACCTATGGAGATAGCAGCGATTGTGATACTCATTAAATCAAGCGGTATACCACTAAAACCAATAAGCGCAAAAACAAGCCCAAGCGGGACTACGTTTGCTATAATGCCTATTATGCTAAAGCGAACATTTCTAAAGATTATTAAAAATAACGCAAAAAGCGTAAGTATCACAAAAGAAAGCGTATCAACTTGAGAGTGGAGCAAACTTTGTAACATGTTGTTATAAAGTAGCATTATCCCAGATATCTCATACTCTACATTATCATCTTTTAAAAGCTCTTTTAGGTTTTTATCAAGGTCTTTTAAAAACTCAGCTCTTTTTAGAGTTTTATCACTATCTTCTATACGCATAGAAAATCTTACTTCGCCTTTTTCTGCGTTTAGATACGGCGTAATTACGGAGCTTTTTAGCTCACCTAGATTGTTTTGAAGATATGCTAGAGTAAAGTTATCCATGCTATGGGTTATGTTTTGTGCGAAATTTGCCGCAGAATACACACTAAGCACGCTTCCTACATACTTTGTATCTTCTAAAAACAAATGAACTTTTTTAATAAGCTCTAGTTTTTGCATAGTTAAGAAGTATTTTGAGTCTTTGCTTTCATTTTCATACTCATTTAGCAAATCATCAAACTCATCATTATCTTTTTGTGTGTTTAAGTCTTTGTTTTCTTGTGGGTTTTCTTTAAACCTTAAAACTATATCAAGTGGTATCGTTCCGCCTAGATTTTCGTCTATTAAAACAAGTCCTTGTTTTATGTTGCTTGAGTCTTTGAAGTAATTTACAAAGCTGTTTTCAACTTTTAGTTTTTGCACTCCAAAATATGTAAGAATGACTATGATAAAACTAACTAGATAAACAATTTTTCTATGATTTATCGCTACATTTGCACAAAAGCTTAAAAACTTTTTATTGTCTTTTAGGTTTTGCGTTTGGACTGTCTTTAAAAGCGGGAAAATGGACGCAAAAAACAAATAAGCTAAAACCAAAGATACGCTTATGCCTATACTCATCATTATCCCTAAATCTTCTATGGGTTTTATCCCAGAAAATACAAGACTTAAAAAACCAATAACAGTTGTAAGTATCGCATAAAAACTAGGTTTTGCTTTAAAAAGTAGCGTGTGGCGGATTTTTCTTGTGTTGTCTAGATGTGTGTATTTGTTGTTTACTTCTACAAAATGAGAAAGTAAATGCACCAAAACAGATAAAGTAATGATTAGCACCAAAGCAACATAGTTTGATGATATAACTGTGATTTTATATCCTAGTAAAACCAGCATACCACTTGTGCAAAGTAGCGATATAATACATACAAAAATAGCTATGCAAACAAACGAAATTTTCCTAAAAAACATATATAAAGCAAAGCTTAAAAGTAAAACCAAGCTTACTCCATATACGAGCAAATCGCTTTTTATGTAAGATATCATATCACTAGCTATCATATCAAGACCGCCAAGCACCAAATAATCACCTTGTTTTACATACTCTTTTTCTAGCTTTTTTAAGTCTTGTATGGTTTGCTCTAGCTTATCTTTTGATAATTCTAGTTCTTTTTTATATTCTTGTTCTAATGTTTTGTCTTTTTTGTTTTGTTTGTATTGTTCTTTTAATTTTGCTAATTTTTCATTGTTTGGTAGAAAAAGTATAAAAGAACCTACTTTTGCGTCTTTGCTTATAATGTTGTTTTTGTAAAAATCATTTTTTAGTATCTCTTCTTTTGCTTTTAGTAAATTAGCACCTTTTTCAATACTATCTTTATCTGCATTAAAAAGTGGTGCGTTTAATACGCTTAAGATATTTTCTATACCTTGTATATCTTTTAGCGAGTTTTGTATAGCTATCATTTTTGATATGCTAGTGCTATTAAAAATATCTTCATTGTCTGGTTTATAGGCTAGAAGTAAAAAGCTACTTTGGTTAAATGTTTTTAAAGTCTGCTCATACCTTACAAGGTCTTTATCATTTTCTAAAAGCAAGCTTTCGCTACTTGCATCAACTTCTAAAAAAAATGCAAAGTAACTAAAGCTAAAACATATTAAAAGTAAAGATATAAGTGCTTTTTTTGGGTATTTAAAAAAGATTTTTAAAACTTTATCTAAAAGCATTAGTTTGTAATCTTGTTTAAAAATGTATCAAAATCATTATTTGCATAAAGACTTGCAAATTGTGTTCTGTATGTTGATATAAGGCTTATATCATCAACATTTATATCATAAATCAACCATTCATCTTTGTTTTTTGTTTTGATTATACTTAGTATGATTTTTCTATCTGCTCCTTGATAGTTTAGCGATGCTATAACGCTTCCTTTGTTGTTTTGAAGCTCTACATCTTTTACGATTATTTTTTCATTTTTATAAAATGATATTTTGCTAATAAAATCTTTTTTAAGTAGTTTTTCAAAAGCTTGTAGATATTTTGTTTTTTGCTCTTCGTTTAAGCTTTTATAATCTTTCCCTAAAGATAACATAGCCATAAGTTGCATATTAAACTCATCATCTAAAAAACTAAACACTTCATCAGTAGCTTTTGATAGGTCTTTTTGATTTTGTAGTATTGAAGTTGCCTTGTCAAAACTAACTTGAGATTGTGATTTTATATCTCCACTATATCCAAACATAATGCTTGTTAAAAATAGCGTTAAAAACATCTTTTTCATTTACTAATTTCCTTTCTATGTTTTTCATAATAATCTCTCATAAGTATATAAGAATCCAGTGAGCCCTTATATAGCATATTTATTTCTTTTATGTTTTGAGAATACTCATTTGTGCTTTTAAATCCTGTAACGCTTAAGCTTGTTTTGGTTGGTTTTATATACGATATAGGATTTGCTAATGCAGATATCGGCAAACTTAAGGCATCTCTTAAATTACTAGGTCCAAGTAGTGGTAAAACTATATATGGTCCAGACCCAACCCCAGCGTGTGCTAAACCAGCACCTATATCCATTTCTTTGCTTATATTGTTTTTTTCTCTATGTTCTTTTGTTACATCTATAAATCCACCTAGACCCCAAGTTGTATTTATCATAAAATACCCTAGCTCACTAAATGCTTTTTTTGGTTCAAGCGCTACTAAGTTTGCTAAAAATCTAACAGGAGTGGCTAAATTATAAAAAAAGTTACTAATGCCTTTTTTGATAGGGTTTGGAACAACGCCATTGTATCTTACAAGCACAGGGTATTCTATATACTCATATATAAACATATTAAAGCTATGCATAACTTTGTTGTAGCCAATAAATGGGTCATAAACTTCATTTGCTTTTTCTTGCACACTAAATTCATTTTCAAGTTCACTAAACTCATCAAATTCATCAGCACACAAGCTTGAGTGAAAAAGGTTAATCAACAAAAATGCTAAAATAACATCTTTTATTTTTTTCAATATCACACCTTAATTTGTTAAAAATAAAACCTTTATTTTATCTAAATAAAATTAAATTATAAAACATATTTGTATTTATTTGGGGTTTAAGATGTTTAAAAAATTATATTTTACATATTTTATCATTGCTTTGAATTTTTTAGTTTTTGTTTTTACATGGCTAAATCCTAGCCTAAAAACTATGTTTTCTCTTAGCATATCTAGTGTAAATGGATTTTATTATGAGTTTTTTACATATGCTTTTACGCATTCTGATTTTTTTCATTTTGCGTTTAATATGGCTATGCTTTATGCTTTTGGTTTTAGGATAGAGCAAAGCATTGGCAGTTTTAGAATTTCGTTTGTTTATATGTTTAGTGTTTTTGTTGTTGGTTTGTTTTGTGTTTTATTTATGTTTGTTAAAATGTATTTGTTTGGAACTAGTTTTTACTTTGTTTTAGGGGCTAGCGGTAGCGTATGTGCTTTGATTGGCTTTTCGTGTCATGCAAATAAAATTTATTTTAAAGAATATTTTATTGCGGTGCTAATTATGAGCTTTTTTCCCTTACTTATGGGGGTTAATGTAGCTTATGACGCACATATTTTTGGATTTTTGTTGGGTTATTTTTTGTCATTTTTTAAGTTTTTAAGATAAAAAATATTATCCTACTAAATTTTAAAAATAATATTTTAAATTATTGAGGTAATTTATTATGGAAAAAGAATTGTTATATGGTGTAAACATACTAGTTGTTGATGATAATAAAACTTTAAATAAGCTCATCACTAAAAAATTACAAGCATCTCTTGGTTGTAATATAGACATGGCTTTTAGCTACGAAGAAGCAAGAGACAAAATGAATGATAATAATTATTATATAGCGATACTGGATTTGTGTTTGCCTGATGCTATGTATGGTGAAGTTGTTGATTATGCTTTAGAAAAAGAGATTTTTAGCATAGTTTTAACTGGTCTTGATGATAAAGATACTAGAGAAAAATTTATGGAAAAGCCTATTGTTGATTATGTTTTAAAAGATGATGAGCGTTGTATAGATTACATAATTGAAACTATAGAAAGACTTTTAAGATATAAAGGCACAAAAATTATCATAGCAGATGATAGTGCACCTGTAAGAAATACGATTAAAAATATGCTTAAAGGTCAATATGAAGTGCTTGTTGCTGCTCATGGAGAAGAAGCGCTAAACTATCTAGAAGATAATCCTGATGTAAAACTTATCATAACAGATAAAGAAATGCCAGTTATAGACGGCGAAAAGCTTATAGAAGAAGTTAGAGCAAAACACCCTAAAAATGAATTACCTATAATAGTTTTAACATCTCATGATAATGAAGCAACAGCTGCAAAGCTACTTAAAAAAGGTGCTAATGATTTTATAACAAAACCATTTGGAAGGGAAAGTTTTACTTGCCGTATAAACAATTGTCTTGATAATGTGTATTATTTAAAACAAGCTATAAGTTTAGCAAATACAGACTTTTTAACAAAACTTTATAATAGAAAAGCATTTTTTGAGCTTTCAGCAAATGATTCAAATAAGGGTCAATCTGCTGTTATGATGCTTGATATAGATTTTTTCAAAAAAATTAACGATACATATGGACATGATGCGGGGGATTTGGTTATAAGAACTTGTGCTAATACTCTTTTAGAAAATACAAAGGGTGGGGATTTAGTTGCTAGATTTGGCGGGGAAGAGTTTTGTATTTTGCTTAGAAATATAAATCAAGATGATGCTTTAAGAGTTGCTAGTAAGATAAGAATAGCTATGCAAAATCAAGTTGTAAAATATAAAGAGCATGAGATTAAATTTACTGTATCTATCGGTGTTTGCAAAATGGCTGCAGATAATAGCAATTTTGATGAAGCTATCACAAGAGCAGATGAAGCTTTATATAGAGCAAAAACAAGCGGTAGAAACAGAGTAGAAGAGTATTATGAAAATAATTGACACTCATTGTCACTTAGATAGTGAAAGCTTTTATGGATACTTAGATGAAGTAATGATAAGAGCTAAAAAGACAAATGTAGAAAAAATAATCATACCAGGAGCTGATATAAACTATCTTCCAAGAGCTGTTGAGCTTTCTAGTAGATATAATGAAGTGTATTATGCGATAGGGGTTCATCCGTATGATATTGATGGATATGATGAAGATGAGCTTTTAAGATATAATTTTAAAAAATGCGTTGGGGTGGGGGAGTGTGGACTTGATTATTTTTACAAGCCAGATGAAAGCATTAAAAATAAGCAAAAAGATATCTTTAAAAGACAAATCAATTTAGCTTTAAAGCTTGATAAACCGCTGATTATCCATACAAGAGATTCTAATGAAGATACATACCGCATATTAGAAGAGTATAAAAATGATTTAAAAGATAAAGCTGTTTTTCATTGTTATAATGCCTGTGAAATGCTGCTTGATTTTGATTTTTATTTTGGTATAGGTGGGGTTTTGACATTTAAAAATGCTAAAAAACTAGTAGAAGTTTTACCAAAAATTAGTCCTAATAAAATACTTTTAGAAACTGACGCACCATATCTTACTCCACATCCTTATCGTGGAAAAACAAATGAGCCTAGTTATCTTACTTTTGTTGCTTTAAAAATATCCGAGCTTTTAAATATAAGTTATGAAGAAGTTTTAAATATGACATATAAAAATGCAAATAAATTATTTTTTGGTGGTGAATATTGATAAAAAAACTTTTATTTTTACTATCATTTATAACAATTTTACAATGTAGGGTTTATGATAATTTTTTGGAGTTTGAACTTGATGTATTATCACATCTTGATGCTCCAGCTAGTTTTGTTTTAGATGAGAATTTTAAAGACTATAAAAATGAGATTACAAGAGTAGACCAAATTTATGCTGCTAAGATTTTAAACAATAATCAAGAAACAATAGCAAATATAAAAAGAATTTTAAAAGAAGAAAAAATGCCAAGTGAGCTTTTATATCTTGCTATGGTGGAATCTACATTTAATCCAGAATCAAAATCATCAGTAAAAGCTATTGGTATTTGGCAGTTTATGGAGCCAACAGCAAAGAAGCTAGGTCTTAGAATTGACCCTTATATAGATGAAAGAAAAGACCCAATCCGCTCTACAAGAGCCGCTATTAAATACCTAAAAGAACTTAAAAGTGAGTTTGGCAAATGGTATCTAGCTATAATGGCTTATAACTGTGGCAATGGAAAACTTAGACGCGCCATAAGAGAAGCTGGAAGTGATGAGCTTAGTGTTTTGCTTGATGAAGAAGCCAAATATATACCGCTAGAAACAAGAAGATTTTTTAAAAAAATTGTTGTTATGGCTTTACTTTCAAACAATAAAGATTATCTTTTAGATGATAAGTCTTATTTATTAAACAATGCTAGGTTTAATACTTTTACAAAAGTTAAGATAAGAGCAAGACAAAGAGTTGAAGATATAGCAAAAGAATATGGGTTAAGCTATGATGAGTTTAAAAAATACAATCCTCATTATAAGTCAATTTATACCCCACCATATGCATATGAAGCATATATACCAAAAGAAAAACTTGCTATTAAGAATAAAAAATTAAATGATGAAAAATTACTAGCGCAAATAAGAAAACAACAACAAAAAACAAAAGATAAAAAGCAAAATTTGGTGATATATCAAGTAAAGCAAGGCGACACTTTGTATGCAATTAGTAAAAAATACAACTGTAGCGTTGATAGTATTATGGCAGTTAATGATTTAAAGTCAAATTATATTAGAATAGACCAGCAATTAGTTATCCCTTAAGGTTTTGTATGAAAAAAAGTATTTTGAAATTTTGTAGTATTGTTTATGTTTGTTTATTTTTAACATCTTGTGGTAATGTTGGTTTTGGTGGTGGCTATATAGGTGGTAGCCATACTGGTGGTGGTTTTAATAGCGGATATAGTGGTTCTCAAACTCAAAATATGAATTATGGTGCTAAAAAATCTTCTCCTGCAACAATGAGACCATATACCATAAATGGCAAGACATATTATCCACAAACGGTGTCTGTTGGATATAAAATGCGTGGTATAGCTAGTTGGTATGGACCAAATTTTCATGGTAAAAAAACATCAAATGGGGAAGTGTTTAACACATACGCTATGACAGCAGCTCATAAAACTTTACCTATGAATACTATTGTAAGGGTTACAAATTTAAATAACAATAAAAGTATAGTGGTTCGCATTAATGATAGAGGACCTTTTGTAAATGATAGAATTATAGACCTTTCAAAAGCAGGTGCAAGTGGTATAGATATGCTTCAAAAAGGCACTGCGCCGGTTTTGCTAGAGGTTATAGGATTTTCTGATAAGGCTGATAAAAATCACTTTACAGATTCTAAGACAAATAAACCTAGCCAAACAAACGAAATTTTAGAAAATAACACATATTATGGTGGGAATTTTATGGTGCAAGTTGGTGCATTTAAAAATCAAAATGGTGCTATCATTACAAAAAATAAATATGAAAAAACCCATAAAGTAAAAATTTTAGAAAGTAGTGATGGTCTTTTTAGAGTATTTATCACAGGGTTTAAAAGTGAAGATGAAGCAAGAGATACTGCTAAACTTATCGGCGTAGTGGGTGCTTTTATTATCAGAGATTAAGGAAATTTAATGTGCGAGATGATTTTTTTAGATGTTGATGGTTGTATGACCGATGGTAAGATTATTTATGGTCATGGTGCTGAGATAAAAGAATTTAATGTAAAAGATGGTGCTGCGATTATAGCTTGGCAAAAGCTTGGTAAAAAAGTAGCTATAATCACAGGAAGAACAAGCAAAGCTGTGCTTGATAGAGCAAATGATTTGGGTATAAAAGAAGTTCATATGGGGGTTAGCGATAAGCTTAGCGTTGCTAAAGAAATTTGTAAAAGATTAGAGATTGATTTAGATAATTGTGCTGCGATAGGGGATTATTATAATGACCTTGCTTTGCTTAAAGAAGTTGGATATGCGTTCAAGCCAAAAGATGGCATAAATGAGCTTGAGGCTATGAAACTTAGTTTGCGTGGCGGAGAAGGTTGTGTTGATGAGATGATAAGATATCTTGTTAATAAATGCTCTCTTGTATCAAAATGGAATGACATTTGGAATCAATAATCCTTAAAATCTCGCATTTTTTGTTACTTATGCTTGTGTGTGGTATAGTTTTTATACTTATACAAAATCCATACATAATTGAAGAGCAAAAAATAAGCATTGATGTAAAACAAGCTAGTGCTAGTGAGCTTGTGGTGTATGAAAATACAGACAAGCTTGTTTGTAAATATACAGCAAAAGATTGGAATCATTATGTTTTAAATAAAGATGAAGCGATTGATTTTTACGCAGAGTGTGAAGATAAAATTACACAAGCTAAAAAAGTTATTAAGCAAGATAATGATGTTTTTGCATATGATGATGTTTTGTATGTTGATAAAATAAACAAAAATACGCTAAAAACAGATTTTATATCATATAACACCATAAATAAGGTTTTAAATACTACAAAACCAGCAACTATAATTAGTGATAAAACCACCATAAAAGCAAAAAATGGTATAAAGTATGATATGAAAAATGGTGTTTTGGATATGGAAAATTTTTATATGAGTTTTAAGGATAATAAGTGAGAAAAGTTTTTGTTTTGCTTTGTTTGTGTTTTATGTGTTTTGCTAAGCAGCTAGTTGAAGTATCTGCTAGTCATTTTAAAGGCTTAGAAAAAGAATTAAAAGCAATTTTAAGTAATAATGTAGTTGTAAAATCAGAAGAAGGTATTTTAAGATGTGAGCTTTTAGTTGTATTTTATGATAAAGATAAAAAACCAATAAAATATGAAGCTAGTAAAAACCTTAATTTTGATATAAAGCTTAAAAACTCACGCTATAAAGGTGTAGCAAATAAGCTAATTTATACAGCTGATGATGATAAATATACAATGATTGGAAATGTTTACATACAAGATATATCTTCAAATAAAGACATAAAAGCAGATAAAATAGTATTTGACGCTAAAAGCGGAAACTATACAATAAGCGGTAAAAATGAAAAAGAGCCGATTATTCTTAAATTTGAGCTTGGAAAGTAGGTTTTATGAAATATCACATAATAAATGCAAAATTTTTAACATCAAGTAGCAATCTTTCAAACACACTTGAATCTCCTTTTACTCAAGTTGCTTTTTTAGGGCGTTCAAATGTAGGAAAATCAACGCTTATAAATGCACTTTGCAACAATAAAAACTTAGCAAAAAGCTCATCAACCCCAGGAAAAACAAGGCTTGTGAATTTTTTTGAAGTTACATATAAAAACGATGAAAATGATGAAAGAACAAATATTATTTTTACAGACTTGCCAGGATTTGGATATGCAAGGGTTAGTAAAAGTTTAAAAAAAGAATGGGATAAAAACTTAGATGATTTTTTAAAAAACGAAAGCAAAATTAAGCTTTTTTTACATCTTATTGATAGTAGGCATTATGACCTTGAGATAGATAGGGGGCTTGATGATTATTTATCTATGTTTTTAAGAGGCGACCAAATTGTTTTAAAGGTATTTACAAAGTGCGATAAGCTAAATCAAAGTGAGTTAGCTAGACTCAAAAATGCACATCAAAATGCACTTTTTGTAAGCTCTAAAAATAAAAAAAATATAGATTTTTTACAAGATATTATTTTTAAAAAAGCACTTGGATATGATGTTTGAGCTTTAAACAAACGAAATTTATATAAATTTCGTTTGTTTGTGTGATTTTTTTGTTAGGTTTGATATGAAGCTGTATTTTAAGATAATTTTATTTAACTACTTAAAGTATTTTTTGATTTTGTTTTTGAGTATTGACGCCTTGTTTTTAGGTATTGACTTGCTTTTAAACTACACTAGAATTCCAGATGAAAATGGATATTTTATAAGGTATGTTTTTTATACAAGCATTAGTGCTATTACTTATATTTTGCCAATTTGTATAATTCTTGCTTTGCTTTTGAGCAAATTTTCAATGATTAAAAATAATGAGCTTATAGTGTTTTATTCTTTAGGCATTAGTAAAAAAATGATTGTTTTGCCAAATTTTTTGTGTGCTGCTTTGCTTGTTTGTGTTTATCTTACTTTAAATTTTACAGAATTTGCATATGCTTATGAGTATAAAAACAATATCATAAAAGATAAAATTTTAAAGCGTAATATCCAAAATATATTTTTTACAAGCGATGACAATATAATTTATATAGAAAAATACGAGCATGCAATTATAAAAAATGTAGAAATCTCAAAAATTAAAGACGGTAAAATCATAAATCAAATTATCGCTGATTATGGTCGTTTTGATGGTAAAAAATGGATATTAGAAAATGTAAAAATTAAAAACTTTTTAAACCCAAGTATTGTGGGAGAAAAATCTATATCCATAAAATACGAAGAAGAAAAACAAGGAAGTATATCAGTTAAGCCAGAAGTTTTTAAGGGTTTAAGTTTGCAAGATGAACTTTCTATAAAAGATGCGTTTTATTTATACAAGCTTTTAAAAAGTCAAAATCTCGATACTACAAGAGTAAGGGCTATTTTATATGGTGTTTGCTTTTTGCCATTTTTTGCACCTATGCTTATGGTGATTATATTTTATTATTTACCAAATATGAGAAGATATGGAGATTTTACTCTTGTATCTTTGGCGCTTATTTTGTTTGCTTTATTATCTTATGGGGTATTGTTGTTTTTATCTAGACTTGGTCTTAGCGGGGCTGTTTATCCAGAGATTTCCACATTACTTCCTGTTTTGATTTTATGTTTAACAGCTCTTAGGTTTTATTATAAAAAAAGTTAATTTTCATTAAAATAATTGTTTTTTAAAAAATAAGGATATTGCTATGGATTTTAATGCTATTTCCCAAAACATCAACACACCGTTTTATATATATGATTTTGATATGGTTAAGGATAGATTTTTGCTTTTAAAAAATGCGTTTAAAGCAAGAAAATCGCTAATTTTTTACGCTATTAAAGCAAATTCAAACCTTAGTCTTTTAAAGATGTTAAATGAGCTTGGTAGCGGTTTTGATTGTGTAAGTTATAATGAGCTTTTAAGAGCTTTAAAAATCGGAGCAGACCCTTATAAGATAATTTTTAGCGGTGTAGGAAAAACAAAAGAAGAGCTTTTAGGGGCTTTAAATGCTAATATTCTTTATATAAATGTTGAAAGTTTTGATGAGTTACAAACCTTAGAAAATATAGCAAAAGATGAAAAAAAAGTAGCAAGAATTAGTATAAGAGTAAATCCAAATGTTGATGCTAAAACCCATCCATATATATCTACAGGGCTTAGTGAAAATAAATTTGGCGTAAGTTTTGAAGAAGCTACTAAAATGTATTTATATGCTAGTAAAAGTGATTTTTTAGAGCCAGTTGGAATTCATTTTCACATAGGCTCAAACCTTCACGATTTAGCACCTATTCATGAAAGTGCTGGTCTTGTTTATGATTTTGTTAGTAAGCTTAAAGCTGCAAATATTAATTTAAGATTTTTTGATGTTGGTGGTGGTCTTGGCGTTGGATATGAAAAAGAGTATGAGCCTAATTTGTATGATTATGCACAAGGTATTTTTAAGGTTTTAAAAGATGATATGACTGTTTGTCTTGAGCCAGGTAGATTTTTGGTTGCAAATGCTGGGTATTTAGTAACTAAGCTTATATATCAAAAGACAAATCAAAATAAAACTTTTTATATAGTAGATGCAAGTATGAGTGAGCTTATAAGACCTAGTTTGTATGAGGCTTATCACGAAGTGTTTTCTCTAAAAGATAGTAAAGATACTATAAAAGTTGATGTTGTTGGAGGGGTTTGTGAAAGTGGGGATTTTTTAGCAAAAGACATAAATTTGCCAAAGCTTGATAATGGTGATATTTTAGTTGTAAAAAGCGCAGGTGCCTATGGATATAGTATGTCTAGCAATTATAATTCTAGAACCAAAATAGCAGAATATGCAAAACTAGATGGCAAAATAATACAAATTAACAAAGCTCAAAGCTTTGAAGATATGATTAAAACAGAATTAGAGTGTTTATGATGGATAAAAAATTACAAGAATTAAGAGAGCAAATAGATTTAGTTGATGAAAAAATTTTATCTTGCCTTAACGAGCGAATGGAGCTTGTAAAAAAAGTAGGTGAGTTAAAGCAAGAAAATAACGCATTGATTTATCGTCCTGAGCGTGAAAAAGCTATAGTAAATAGACTTAAAAGCTTAAACAATGGACTTTTAAAACAAGATGCCATAGAAAGTATATATCAAGAAATTTTTGCAGTTAGTAGAAATCTTGAAAAAATGCAAAGTGTTGCTTTTTTAGGACCTATTGGAACTTATTCTCATCAAGCAGCTACGCATAAATTTGGTGCTATGAGCAGGTATTATCCATTAGCTAACATAGAAGATGTTTTCAAAGATGTTCAAAACAAAAATGTTGATTTTGGTGTTGTTCCTATAGAAAATAATACAGAAGGTGCTGTTGGTGTTAGCCTTGATTGTTTGGCAAAGTATAAAGATATTAAAATTTTTGCAGAGTTTTATGAAGAGATACATCATAGTCTTGTAAGTAATGAAGAAGATTTAAAAGGTATTAAAAAAATTTATTCTCATCCTCAAGGATATAATCAATGTCTTGATTTTTTAAAACATCATAACCTTGAAAATGTTGAATTTGTTCCAGCTAAATCAACAGCTGCTGCAGCATTTTTAGCAAGTTCAGAAAAAGGCTCGGCTGCAATTTGTTCTAAGATAGCAGCTAAGATATATAATTTGCCGATTTTGTTTGAGTGTATAGAAGACAATGCTTTAAATAAGACTAGATTTTTAGTAATCTCTTTAAGCTCATCTCCTTATTCTAGCAACTCTAAAACATCAATAATGCTAGATACAACGCATGAGCCAGGAAGTTTGGCAAATATTTTAATGGAGTTTAAAAATCACAATATAAACTTAGTTAAAATTGAATCTCGTCCGCTTAAAACAGGTGATTTTAAATCTAGCTTTTTTATAGATTTTATAGGTCATATAGAAGATGAGAATGTTAAAACCTTGCTTGGTAAGATAGGCAATGTAACTCATCTTGGTTCTTATTTATTAGAAAGTAATTAAGGGGATAGAGCTTGGCTATTGATTATAAAACAATATTAAACCAAATATCACAGTATTATAACAATCTAAATAAAAAACAAAAGCTAGTATCCATGCTTTCTGTTTTTTTGGTTGTTGGTTTTTTGGTATTTTTAGCTTTATATAAAGCTTCAAAAGATGATATAAGCGGATATGGTGTTTTATTTAGTAATATTCCAACAGAAGACACTTCAAGGATTATTGCAGAGCTAGATAAAGATAATACTCCGTATATATTAAAAGATGAAAATACAATACTTATTCCAAGTTCTAAGATTTTTAAAAAAAGAGCTGATATAGCATCTTTGGGGCTTTTAAAAGATAAAAAAGTTGGTTTTGAGATATATGATAAGCAAGAGTTTGGTTCAACCGATAAAGAGCAAGAGGTAAAATATAAAAGAGCTTTAGAAGGAGACCTTGCTAGAAGTATAGAAAGCTTTGACCCTATCAAAAATGCTACAGTTCATATAGCTTTTGAAAAACAAAGCGTTTTTTCAAGCCAAAAAACTCCGCCA
Organism: uncultured Campylobacteraceae bacterium; assembly: GCA_964646025.1. Taxonomy (GTDB): domain Bacteria; phylum Campylobacterota; class Campylobacteria; order Campylobacterales; family Campylobacteraceae; genus Campylobacter_E. The sequence goes on from CAZYDK010000013.1 coordinate 14,741, forward strand.
AGTGCTTCTGTTAATATAAACATAAAAAATGGAGCTAAATTAAGCCAAAAACAGATTTTAGGTATCAAAAGCCTAGTTGCTTCTGCTGTAAATAACTTAAGCATAGAAAATGTTAAAATCATAAATCAACACGGTGTTTTAATTGGCGAGAGCATAGGTGATTTTAGTGATGATGTAGTTCAAGCTCAAATGAGGTATAAATCAGATTTTGAAAACAATTTAGAATCAAAAATTAGAGCTGTTTTAAGCCCTATAGTTGGTGGTATTGAAAAGGTTTCCCCAACAGTTACTATAGATTTTGATTTTGCTAAAAGCACAATTCAAAGTGAAGAATTAGACCCAAATACCATAGTAATTAGTGAAAGTATATACGAAGAAAAAAAAGAAGGTAAGGGTGATAAGCAAGTAGGCGGGGTGCCCGGTGCTGTATCAAATATAGGTCCAGTTCAAGGTTTAGAAGATGATAGCAACAAAGAAAGTTCTTCAAAAAATCAATCTACTACAAATTATAGCACTAGCAAAAAAGTAACAAACATAAAAGGTGCTTTTGCTAAGATTAAAAAAATCAGTGCAGCTGTTGTTTTAGATGGCAAATATAAAATTGTAGATAAAGATGGTAAAAACGTTAAAGAATATGTTCCTTTTAGTGAAAAAGAGTTAGAAGAAATTAAAAACTTAGTAGCAAGAGCTGTTGGGTATGATGAAAAAAGAGGTGATGAAATCAGTGTTACTAATATGCCTTTTGTTGATGTTGAATTTGGTATAACACCAAGTCAGCAAGTTAGTAATTTTTATGAAACTTATATAAAACCATTCTTGCCACCAGTTCAGTTTTTAATTGTGGTTATAGTTTTATTTATATTTTACAAAAAAACTATCAAACCATTTTTTGCAAAAATGCTTGAAAATGCAGATGTTGTAGATTATGCAGAAGAAGAAAATCAAACCGCACTTGAAAACATTGAAGATGCTGAAGATATGATAGAAAAAGTAAGAACTATGCGTAGGAAAGTTGAAGAACAGCTTGGTTTTACAGGAGATATCAATCAAGAAGCTTTACAGTATGATATATTGCTTGAAAAAGTTAGGGCTATAGCAGGTGAAAAAAGTGATGAAATAGCACTTTTGCTTCAACAGCTTTTAGCAAGTGATAATAATTTTAATGAAGGTAAGGATAGTCAATGATACAGCTAACGACAGAACAAAAAGCAATCTATGATGATTTAAGTATGTCTGAAAAAATAGCTATATTTTTAATACAGCTTGGAGAAGATGCGATTACTATGATATTTTCTAGCATGGAAATTGATGCTATTACAGAGATATCAAAGTATATAGCTCAAGCAAAAGCTGTTGATAGAAATATAGCTGCAGCTGTTTTGGAGGAATTTTATACTCTTATGCAGTCAAATCAATACATCAAAACAGGTGGTATTGATTATGCAAAAGATATTTTATATAAAACATTTGGCCCTGAAGTTGCTGATAGGATTTTAGATAAGTTAGCTAAAAATATGGAAAACAACCAAAGCTTTTCTTATCTTGACCAAATTAAGCCACAACAACTTGCGGACTTTATAGTAAATGAACACCCGCAAACAATAGCACTTATCTTAGCTCATATGAATGCTTTAAAAGCGGCTGAGACTTTAGAGTTTTTTAGTGATGAGCTTAGGGCTGATGTTGCACTTAGAATGGCAAATCTTGGTGATATTAGTCCGAATGTTATTAAAAGAGTTTCTGCTGTACTTGAAAATAAACTTCAAAGTCTTACATCTTATAAAATTGAGGTTGGAGGTCCAAGAGCTGTTGCAGAAGTGCTTAATAGACTTGGTCAAAAAGCTAGTAAAAGCACGATTGAGTATATTGAACAAGCAGATGAAAAGCTTGCAACTACAATTAAAGATTTAATGTTTACATTTGAAGATATTCAAAAGCTAAATCCTGCTGCTATCCGTGAGATACTTAAAGTTGCAGATAAAAAAGATTTAATGACAGGTCTTAAGGGTGCACCAGATGAGCTTAGAGATAAGTTTTTATCAAATATGAGCCAAAGAGCTGCAGAATCTTTTGTAGAAGAAATGGGCTTTTTAGGTGCTGTTAGAGTTAAAGATGTTGAAGAAGCTCAAAGAAAAGTTGTTGAAGTTGTGCAAAAACTTAGCGAACAAGGGCTTGTACAAGTTGGTGAAAGCGATGAGATGATAGAATGAAAAATCATATTATTACTTCTAGCAATATACAAAATCATAAAGTTGAAAATTATCGTTTTAAGGTTTTATTAGATGATAGAGTGGCTAATGAGCCACAAGCTGTAAGCCAAAATAGTGTTGATGATGTTACGCATGAAGAAAATTTTGTGTCACAAGAAAATGAGATTTTAGAAAATGAAAATACAGTTGCTTTGGATACGCCGCCCACTCAACCACAACCAAAACAAAATAATTTTGTTCATGAAGAAATGCTTAAAAAGATAGAAACTCTTAGCGAAAATGTGATTAAACTTCAAATGCAAATAGAGTCAAACGAGCAAGAATTTCAAAAAAGACTTGAAAGTGAGATAAACACAGCAAAAGAAAATGCTTACAATGAAGGCAAAAATGATGCTAAGAAAAATTATGATATAGAAATTGAAAAACTAAATGAAAAGTTATTAAAAAGCGTTGAAAAACTTGACAAAAAAGTGTTAGAGCTTGATACATTTTTAAATAAAACAGAATCTGAGCTTAGTGGATTTGCTGTTGATATAGCACAAGAAGTTATAGCTTTAGAGCTTAGTGAAAACTCAAGCAAAATAGCTTATGCTTTAAGTAAAGAGATTATTAAAGATTTGCGTAAAGATGTTAAGATTAAAATAAGTGTAAATCCAAAAGACTTTTCATATATAAAAGAAAAGTATCCAGAAAATAATTTTACGATTTTAGCAGATGATGCTATAAATAGTGGATGCGTCATGGTGTTAAGTGATGAATTAAATGTTGATGCAAATATAAAGGATAGATTAAATAAAGTTAAAAATATGGTTTTGAAAGATTAAGATGATAGCAAATACTAACAATATTAAAACAAAAAACATTACAGAACTTTATGAATTAGCAAAAGAATGCAGAGAAAAAATCATTACAACAGTTAGTCAAAACGGCGGACATTTATCTTCAAATTTAGGTGTTGTTGAGCTTACTATAGCTTTGCATTATGTTTTTAATCCACTAGATAATCCATTTATTTTCGATGTGTCTCATCAGTGCTATACTCACAAGCTTTTGACATTTAGAGATGATAGATTTCATACTCTTAGAAAATTTGGTGGGCTTAGTGGATATACAAAACCAGATGAGAGTGAATATGATTTTTTTGTTGCAGGGCATTCTAGCACATCTATATCTTTAGCAGTTGGCGTTGCTAAAAAATACGCATTAAACAATGAAGATAAAACCCCAATAGCAATTATTGGCGATGGTGCTATGAGTAGCGGTATAGCTTATGAAGCTTTAAATGAGCTTGGAGATAAAAAATATCCTTGTATTATCATTTTAAATGATAATGAAATGAGTATTAGTAAGCCAATAGGTGCTTTGAGTAAATTTTTAAGCAAAAGTATGGCTAAACCTTTTTATCAAAGTTTTAGAAAAAATGTTGAAAAGATTTTAGATTATTTACCAGAAGGTGCAAAATATACAGCAAAAAGATTTGAGGATGGTTTTAAGCTTATAACTCCTGGTATGTTTTTTGAAGAATTGGGGCTTGAGTATATAGGTGTTGTAGATGGACATGATATAGAGTCTTTAATAGATACATTTAATATAGTTAAAACACTTAAAAAGCCATGTGTTATCCATGTTCAAACAATTAAAGGCAAAGGCTACGCCCCTTCTTTAGAAGATAAAGGAAAATGGCACGGGGTTGGTGCTTTTGATATAAAAAGTGGAGAATTTTTAAAAAAACCTACGAGCAAATTAAGCGCAACTGATATTTTTGCTAAGCATTTAGAGTATTTAGCAGATAATGATGATAAAATAGTTGGTATAACAGCAGCTATGCCAAGTGGTGTTGGTCTTAGTGCTTTGATTGAAAAATACCCAAAAAGATTTTTTGATGTTGCCATAGCAGAAAGCCATGCTGTAACACAAGCCTGTGCTATGGCAAAATTAGGTCTTAAGCCTTTTGTGGCTATTTATAGCACATTTTTACAAAGAGCTTATGACCAACTCATTCATGATGCTGGGATACTTAGCTTGCCTGTTGTTTTTGCTATGGATAGAGCAGGGATTGTAGGAGAAGATGGCTCTACTCATCAAGGGCTTTTTGATATAGGTTATTTAAATGCTATACCAAATTTTTATATTCTTGCACCAAGAGATGAGGGTATGTTAAAAAATATTATGACATACTCATCAAGTCTTAATACAAATCCAGTGGCTTTTAGGTATCCAAGGGGTTCATTTAGACTTGATAATGAATTTGAAGCGATAGAAATTAAAAAGCCTTGCTCTCAAATGCTTATCAAAAATGATAGCAAAAGACTTTTTATAGGTTTTGGAGATGGTGTTGGTAGAGCTTATGAGTGCCTTAAAGAGCTTGAAAATATGGGGCAAAAAGATTTTGCTAGTTTGCTTGATATTATTTTTATAAAGCCTATTGACGAAAAACTTTTAGACTATGCAAAAGAATATAAAGAATGGTTTATTTTTTCAAATAACTCAAAAATGGGTGGGGTATTTAGCATACTTTGTGCGTATTTGCAAGAAAATGAAATTTATGATGTAAAACTTAGATGTTTTGAGTATGAAGATATGTTTTTTGAACACGGCGATACAAAAAGCGTTGAAAAGCACTATAAGATAGATGCTTTATCAAATGCAGATAAGATTATCAAAAACTACATTAAGTAAATCTCTTTAAATATTTACAACTATCTAAACAAACGAAATTTGGTTTTAAATTTCGTTTGTTTGGGATTTAAGCTTTTAGGAGTAAAATGGAAGTAAATTGTTAATAAGGAGGATTTATGGCAAAAGAAATTTTTGTAGCATATGGTGTGCATGTTGATGCGGTTGCAGGGTGGCTTGGAAGCTATGGTGGGGAAGATTCTCCAGCAGATATATCTCGTGGTATGTTTGCGGGTGAAGTGGGTTCACCTAGACTTTTAAAACTCTTTGAAGATATGGATATAAAAACAACTTGGTTTATACCAGGTCATAGCATAGAAACATTTCCAGAGCAAATGAAAGCAGTAGCTGACGCGGGGCATGAAATAGGGCTTCACGGATACTCGCATGAAAATCCACTTGCTATGACTAGCAAACAAGAAGAAGATGTTTTACTAAAAAGTATAGAGCTTATAGAAAAACTTTGTGGTAAAAAACCTCGTGGATATGTTGCTCCTTGGTGGGAATTTTCAAAAGTATCAAATGAATTACTTTTAAAGCATGGTATTTTATATGATAATTCACTTATGCATGATGATTATACGCCTTATTATGTAAGGGTTGGGGATAGCTGGACTAAGATTGATTATAGTAAAGACGCAAGTTCATGGATGAAACCACTTGTGCGTGGCAAACAAACACCTCTTATAGAAATTCCAGCTAGCTGGAACCTTGATGATTTGCCACCTATGATGTTTGTGAAAAAATCCCCAAATAGTTATGGCTTTGCAAACCCAAGAGATATAGAGCAAATGTGGCAAGACCAATTTGATTGGGTTTATAAAAATCTAGACTATGCTGTTTTTCCTATCACAATTCATCCTGATGTAAGCGGAAAAGCTCATGTTTTGCTTATGCATGAAAGACTTATAAGTTATATGAAAAGTCATAAAGGTGTTAAATTTGTAACATTTGAAGAAATGGCGTTAGATTTTGCTAAAAGATGTCCTTTTAAGGGATGATTATGTGTGTTTTGTGCGGTGCTTTAAAATCTAGTTTTCATTGGAGTGAGATAAAAAATGATGAAAGTATGTGCGAAGTCGCAGCTTATACAAAAGAGCTTACAAGGTCAAGATATCTAAAAATTGGTATTTTAAACAAGATATTAAAGCACTATGCACTAGAAATCAACGCTTGGCAAGGAGAAAGCTTTTTGCTAAGCGATAAAAAAGGTAACATGATAATAGCAGATGATTTGTCAAAAATTTGGCAAGAAGCTAAAAATTTAGGAGTTAATATAGACCCGCTAGATGATTATTTTTTAAGGGCTATAAATGATTAAGATTATTATTGTTACAGGATTTTTAGGCTCCGGAAAGACTACATTTTTAAAAAACATTTTAAAAGATGCAAAAAATGTGGGGTTAATCATCAATGAGTTTGGTAAAATAGGTATTGACGATAGGCTTTTGCAAAATGCTATAGCTGGAGAAAATGATAGTGTGTTGGTTGATGGGGGTTGCTTTTGTTGCAATAAAATTAATGGTTTGAAAAATAGTCTTTGTGATGTTTTGGGTTTATTTGAAAACAAGCCATTAGAATATGTAGTTATAGAGACTACAGGCTTGGCAAATGTAGCACCTATGATATATACTATTTTAAACGATGTGTTTTTAAGTTCTCATTTTATGGTTTATAAGGTGATTACTTGTATTGATGCTTTAAATTATACGCAACATATTCAAAATCAAGAAACATTAAATCAAATTTTTAGTGCTAATGAGATAGTGGTTACTAAGCTTGATTTGTGTGAGAGTTTTTCAAAGGATAGGCTACCAAAAAATATCCCTGTTTATTTTAAGAAAGATTATACTTTTGATATGTTTTTTAAAAAGCAAAATGAGATAGATTTGAAAGATTATAAAAATGAAAATTATGCACATCAAATTGATAGTATTGCTTTTGAGTTTAATCAAACTCTTGATTGGAATAAATTTTCTGTTTGGCTTAGTGTGTTTTTATTTACACATGGGGAAGATATCTTAAGGATTAAAGGTGTTTTAGATGTGGGCGAAGAAGAGTGCGTTAGTGTAAATGGCGTTTATCATCATATGTATCCTTGTGAGCATATTAAGCTTGAGCAAAAAACATCAAATCTTGTTATCATTTTTAAAAATCTTGATAAAGATAAGATTATACAATCTTTTAAAATGTTTTTAGAGCTTAACGAAAATACGCGTATATTAGGCTAGTAAAGGAGTAAAATGACTAAAAAAATCAAGTTTTAAATGAAGAAGAAATCAAAAGAAGATTTTTAATCTATGCGGATAACATAAAAACGTTTATTGGTAAAATCAATAAACTTAAAAGCACTTTGGATAAAAAAACATATAAAGCTTTAAAACAAGCTCACACTAAATACTACGAGCATGTTTTAAAATTGGCTAACTTGGATTTAAAAAATTCTAGCGTAGATGATGTGAATGCTTTTTATTTTTTAGGCAAAGAGCTTGATATTTTGTTTGATAATTATAAAGCTCAGATGATTGATTTTGGTTTAGAGCCAATACCTTACAAGTAGTTCTTTAAACCAACTACCCCCTCAACCCTAAATTTCGTTTGTTTAAATCACACAAACACCAAACAAACGAAATTTAACTACTTTTGTAATTTTTAAAAAC
>CAZYDK010000014.1:0-2757 GCA_964646025.1 uncultured Campylobacteraceae bacterium
GATTAAGCCCAAACAAACGAAATTTTTATAAAAAATTACTTTTTTTCATAGTTTTATAGTGTGTATTAATTTTGCAAGAATTATTATTCTGATTTTAATTTTTGTTTGTGTTTTAAGAATGTTAATTATTGTAAAAATTTAAATTATTGTTTTGCATTATCAAGGAGTTGCTATGCAAAATGTAGTAAAAAATTATGAAGAGTTAAGGTTTGACCTTTTAAAAAACGACAGAAGATTTTCGTCAAAAAATGGTCATTTGTGCTTTGAAGGTGTTGATGTTGTAGAACTTGCTAAAAAATACGGCACTCCGTTTTATGTTTATAGTGAAAAAGAAATCATTCGCAACATTGATGAGATAAAAGAAGCTTTCAAATCTCACGCAAAAACAAAAATCTTTTTTGCTAGTAAAGCTTGCAGTGTAATGGGAGTTTTAAAAGCTGTGAAAGATAGCGGAATTTGTGTTGAGGCAAATTCTTTGTATGAAGTAAAAAAGGCACTTGAAATTGGCTTTAAGGGAGAGCAAATCGTTTTTAATGGCGTTGTTAAAAAGAAAAAAGATTTAGAAGTTGCTATCGCTAATGATTTGTATCTAATAAATGTTGATAGTGAGTTTGAGCTTGATAGCATAGAAGAAATTTCAACAAGATTAAAAAAGGTTGCAAATGTTTGTGTGCGTATTGAACCAAGCGTAAAAGCAGCAGGAACTCACGAGCAACTTGATACAAGTTTTCACGCAAAAGCAGGTCTTGATAGAGAACAAGCAATTAGCGTTTGTAAAAGAATTTTAAAAATGCCTTATGTCAAACTCAAAGGTCTTCATATGCATGTTGGCGACCAACTTCCTGTTGTAGAGCCTTTTGCTGATGCTTGCAAAGTGCTTGTAGAAGAGAGTATGAGTATAGAAAAAGAACTTGGGATTAAATTTGAGTTAATCAATGTTGGTGGCGGTATATCAACAGCATATAAATACGAAAAAGACAAAATCAAAACAGTAGAATCAAATATGCATATAGGCTTTACAGCAAAAGATTTTGCAGATGCTATGATAAATGAAATCCATAAATGGAATAAAGATATTGAAATTTGCATTGAGCCAGGAAGAAAGGTTGTTGGTTCTGCGGCTATTATGATAAGTGAGTTAAGTTGCCAAAAAAACAAAACTCTTCATCCGCTAAATGCAGGCGACCCTACAACGCACATTGAGTGGAAGTTTATAGATGCTGGATATTCTGTGCTATCTGATAGCCAACATTTTAACTGGTTTTTTTATGTTTATAATGCAAGCAAGATTGATGAAAAGCATGATTATTCTGTGCGTTTGGCTGGACCACTTTGTGATGGTGGGGATTGGTTTAGAATCGGAACAAACGGAGATAGAGAGTTTTTACTTCCAAAAGCAAGTAATGTTGGCGATATGATAGTGTTTATTGATGCTGGGGCTTACACGATAGAAAGCCAAACAACATACAATAACCGCCCAAGAACAGCTGTTGTTATGATAGATAAAAATGGCAAAGATAGACTAATTCGCCGTGAAGATACATATGCTGATATACTTTCTTATGATATTTATTAGGCCATTAGTATGAAACCTAGTTTGATAATAGATTTAAAAAAACTTGAAGAAAATGCTAGATATGAAGTAGAGCTTTTAGCTAAATATGGCGTTGAGATAATGGGGGTAAATAAGGTTTTTGATGGTTGTGTGCATACTGCAAAAGCCATTTTAGATGGTGGGATTAAAGTGATTGCGGAAAGTAGGCTTTATAATCTTAAAAACATTAAAAACGAGCTTTCTTGCACCACTTGTCTTCTTAGAAGCCCTTTAAAATCAGAGATAGAAGATACGATAAGATACGCTGATATATCTATAAATAGCGAGATTGAGATTTTAAAAGAGCTTGAAGCGGCTGCTAAAAAACTAAATAAAACTCATCAAATACTTTTAATGGTTGATATGGGGGATTTAAGGGAAGGGATTTGGTTTGAAAAAGAAGATGAGATAGCAAATGCTTTAACTTTGATTAAAAACTCATCACATCTAAAGCTTTATGGTTTAGGGACAAATTATAACTGCTATGGAACCGTTTTGCCAACTACTAAAAATAGTCAAGATTTTGTTGATTTGGCTAAAAAAATGGAAAAATTAGTTGATATTAAAATCCCGCTTCTTAGTGCAGGAAACTGCACTAGCTATCATCTTATGGATAAAGGACTTTGGAATAAAGAGCTTAATCATCTTAGAATTGGCGGTCTTCATCAATACGGCATTGAGTATGTTGATATGAAGTATGTTGATGGTTTTCATCACTCAAGCAAAGATGTAAATAGAGCTTGCTCACCACTTTATACCTTAAAAGCAGAAATCATTGAGATAAACAACAAACCAACAGTTCCTGTTGGAGAGCTTGGCGTTGATGCGTTTTTGCAACCAAAACATTTTGAGGATAGAGGTGTAAGGCGTAGAGCTTTACTTGCCTTTGGTCGTCAAGATGTGCCTAGTGAGAATTTAACTCCAGTAGATGATGAGGTGGTGATTTTAGGTCAAACAAGCGACCACACGATAGTGGAGATAAAAGATGATAGCGTGTTAAAGCTTGGAGATTTTGTGTATTTTGAGCTTGATTATACCGCACTTTTAATGGCTTGTCAGACTAAAGGTATTGATAAGGTTTTCATTAGGGAGTAGCTAGTTAGTCTTAAATTTCGTTTGTTTAAGTATCAAAACTGCAAACAAACGAAATTTAAGGATTTTTA
>CAZYDK010000014.1:2857-21935 GCA_964646025.1 uncultured Campylobacteraceae bacterium
AATTTCGTTTGTTTAAGTATCAAAACTGCAAACAAACGAAATTTAAGGATTTTTATTTGTATTCTTTTAGCATTTGCTTAACTTTAGGTGCTAGTAAAATAAGAGCTAAGATATTTGGTAAAACCATAAGCGTATTGCATAAATCAGATAAATTCCAAACAAAATCAATCTTTAAAAACGCCCCAGCAAACACGCAACATAAAAACACGCAAGAAAATACATTTACCGCTTTATATCCAAAAAGATATATAACATTTGTTCTAGCAAAATAATACCACCCAATAATTGTTGTAAATGCAAAAAATGTCAACGCTACAGCCAAAAATTTCGGCCCATGCTCTCCAAAAGCTGTGATAAATGCTTTTGTAGTCATTACGATACCACCTTCGCTATCGTTTGCACCAGTTAAAAGTATGATAAGAGCTGTTGCAGTGCATATAATCATAGTATCTATAAAAACTGCAAGACTTGCAACAAGTCCTTGAGATGCTTTGTTTTTTACATTTGCACTAGCATGAGCGTGTGGGGTTGAGCCCATACCAGCTTCATTTGCAAAAAGTCCTCTAGCAACACCATATCTTACAGCTTCTTTTATAGCTATACCTGCTGCACCGCCTGTTATAGCATCAACTCCAAAAGCTTCATAAAAAATTCTTTTAAAAACAAGTCCTATATCAGAGCTAAATTTAAAAAGTATAAAAACAGCTGCCATTATGTAAAAAATAGCCATTAAAGGCACTATGATTTCTGCAAATCTTGCTATTCTTTTCACACCGCCTATCACAACAAAACCAGCTATGATAGCAACACAAGCTGCAACATAAATGCTATCTACTCCAAAAGCACGATTTACTGATTGTGCTATTGAGTTGCTTTGTGTCATTTGTCCTGCCATTCCAAGTGCAAAAATGATGCTAATAGCAAAAAACACAGCTATAGCCTTAGCCATTTTTGCTCCAAGTATATCTTTTAAACCTATGCTTATATAAAACGCAGGTCCACCTATGTAGTGGTCATCTTTGCGGATTTTGTATTTTTGTGCTAAAAATGCCTCCGCCATAATGGTACTCATACCCAAAAATGCACTAAACCACATCCAAAAAATCGCACCTGCTCCACCATAATGAATGGCTGTTGCAACTCCTATGATGTTTCCTGTTCCAACTTGAGCGGAAATTGATATCATCATAGCTTGTAAGCTTGAAATACCTTTTGTTTTGTCTTTGCTAAATAATTCTCCAAAACTTTCTTTAAAAGATGCAAAAAAAAGTCTTATTTGTGGAAAACCAAGATAAAAAGTAAAAAATAACCCTATCCCAACAAGGCTTATTACTAAAACATACGCAACCATTATATCGTTTATATTTTCTATGAGAGAACTTATTTTATCCATACATACTCCAAATTGTATAAAATCATAAAAAGTTTATGATATTTTTTGATTAAAAAGATTGCTATTGTATCTAAAAGATTGTTAATTTTAAATAATTTGAAAGGATTTTATTTTATATATCACTTAAAAAAAAATATCAATTAAATTGTTAATGATTATTTAAGGTTAATACTTTATTTTTCTAATTATCAAAAGCGTTAAATTGAACTTGCTTAATTTATAAATAACTTCAATATCTTAAAATATCTTTTTAGGTATTTGAAAAAGTAGGAGAGAACATGAGCCATATAGGTCATGCTAGTCAGTATTTTGGGGTCTTTTTGATGTTGGTGCTTTGCACCTGTATTTTTTTTGGATTGGTTTTTTTAGCTTCAACTATAGGAAATAACTTAGCTAGAAAAAATCGCAAAAGATTAGGACTTAGTCAATACGAATGCGGTCCAACCCCAGTAAAACAAAACAATAAAATAAATTCAATGTTTTTTATTTTTGTAATTATTTTTATACTTTTTGATGTTGAGATTATTTTTATGTTTCCTTGGGCTGTGATGTATAAATATCTTGGCTGGTTTGGTTTTTTTGAGATGTTTAGTTTTATTTTTATGATATTTGTTGGTTTTATTTATGCTTATAAAAAAGGAGCGTTTAAATGGCAGAGCATCAATTAAACGGAGTTCCTGTAGTTTTAACTAGCATTGATAAGCTAGTTGGTTGGGGACAGAGTAACTCTTTATGGGCTTTTACATATGGGCTCGCCTGTTGTGCGATTGAGATGATGGCAACCGGTGGAAGTCATTATGATTTTGATAGATTTGGAACTATTTTTAGGGCTAGTCCAAGACATAGTGAAGTTATGATAGTAGCAGGAACGCTATCTAAAAAACATGCTGAGTTTACAAGAAGACTTTATGATATGATGCCAGACCCAAAGTGGGTTATATCAATGGGAAGCTGTGCAAATACAGGTGGTATGTTTAACACATACTCAACCGTTCAAGGAGTAGATAGAATAATACCTGTTGATATTTATGTGCCAGGCTGTGCTCCTAGACCAGAGACTTTTCAATTTGCTTTGATGATACTTCAAAAAAAGATTAGAAGTCAAAAAATCAATAAAAAACTTCCTAAAAAAAGGCTTGTGTGATGAGAGAGTATAAAAATAGAAAAAATGTTCAAAAACAAAATTACTATCAAGATAGATTTTATCATGCACCGCATACAAAAAAATTAGAGATTGCAGGAAGTATTTTTGAAGAAGATTATGAAAAGCTAAAGCAAATTTCGTTTGTTTGTAGTGCTTATATTGAGCTTGATTTTTTTGTTGTAGAAGTTGAAAAAAAAGATATCTTAAATACCATAAAAGCTATGAGTGATTTAGGATACAATTCTTGGACTGAACTAGTATGTATAGATATGATAGAGCAAAAGGGTGGCTTTGAGATAGTTTATCTTCTTTTAAATATGGAAAAAAGAGCAAGAGCAAGAGTTAAAACTTTTGTGAAACAAAAAGAACAAATTGACTCAGTTTCTAGCGTGTTTAAAGCGGCAAATTGGGCTGAGCGTGAAGCTTATGATATGTATGGGGTTATATTTGCTAATCATCCAAATCCAAAGCGTCTTTTAATGCCTGATGATTGGTATGATTATCCGCTTTTAAAAACTTATCCGCTAGAAGGTGATGAAAAAGCAAAATGGTATGAAATAGATAGAATTTTTGGTAAAGAATACAGAGAAGTAGTAGGCGAAGAAAATCGTGATAGTGGCTATGTAAATAACGAAGATTATAATAATTTTGCTCGTATTTATCACGAGAGTAAAAAAGGCGAAAAACCTATGGAAGTAGCTTATTTACAAGAATATCAAGAAGAAGAAGGCGTTATGTTTGTAAAGCCTGTTAAGCGTAAAAAGGACTAAAATGCAGATACCTTCAAAATTAAAACCTTATTATGAAAACATAACTTTTGAAAAAAACGACGGCACTATGGTTATAAACTTAGGGCCACAACACCCTTCAGCACATGGAAACTTAAGGCTTGTTTTAGAACTTGATGGAGAAAAAGTTATAAAAGCTGTTCCAAAGATAGGTTATATGCACCGTGGTATGGAAAAAATGGCTGAAAATATGATATATCAAGAGTTTATCCCTGTAACAGATAGAATTGATTATGCTGCGGCTAGTAGTTGTAACTATGGCTATGTAGCAGCGGTTGAAAAGCTTTGTGGTCTTGATATTCCACGCCGTGCACAGATAATTAGAACACTTATTTTAGAAATCACTAGAATAGCAAGTCATTATCTATGGCTTGGAACTCACGCACTTGATATCGGTGCTATGACTATATATTTATATGCGTTTAGAGATAGAGAATACGCACTTGATTTAATAGCTGCTTATGGTGGTGGAAGGCTTACACACTCAACTATGCGTATAGGTGGTGCTATGCTTGATTTGCCAGAAGGTTATGAGGCAAAAGTGCTTGATTTTTGTGAAAAAATACTAAGTGGCGTAGCTGAAGCGGAAGCACTTTTAGATGAAAATAGAGTGTGGAGATTAAGAACCGAAGAAATAGGCGTTGTAACAAAAGAACAAGCTCTTACTTGGGGAGCAACAGGCGTTATGGCTAGAGCTAGTGGAATAAATTATGATATAAGAAAAGAAGAGCCATATCTTATATATGATGAGCTTGATTTTGCTGTGCCTGTGGCAAGTATTGGTGATAGCTATGCAAGATATAAGTGCTATATGCAAGAAATTAAAGAAAGTATCAAAATCATCAAGCAATGTTTAAATCTTTATAAAACAAGTGACCCAGAATTAGTATGTAGTAACAAAGAGTATGTATCAGCTAGTAAAGAACAGCTTATGACTCAAAATTATTCTCTTATGCAACATTTTGTTTTGATAACTCAAGGTCTAAAGCCACCTGTTGGAGAAGCTTATGTTGGCATTGAAGGGCCTAGAGGTGAGTTTGGAACTTATATAAAAAGTGATGGGTCTAGCAGACCTTATAGGCTTAAGATAAGAACTCCTAGTTTTTATCATTGTGCTTTTTATGAAGAGCTTTTGGTAGGAACTTATTTAGCCGATGTTGTGGCTATAATGGGTTCAACAAATATAATTGTAGCTGAAATAGATAGGTAGAAAATGAGAAGAATTGACCTTAGAAAAAGTAAAGATTTATTTTTAGATATGAAAAAACATATTGATAGTTTAAAAGTAAATGAAGTTGTGATAATTTTATTTGAGATAGGTGATTTTGGTAGCGTTGAAAGAAGCTATGAGTTTATATATCAAAATGACTGCGAACTTTTAAACTCACTTAAGTTTAATCAAGCTGATTGGATGATATGTATTAGAAAAAGGGCTTTGATATGAATGATAAAAAAAGTTTATGTTTTGTTCCTTTTTTTGATTTTAAAGTTGGTGGAAAGATTGTAAATATTAGCTTTTTTAATGATTATAATGTTTTGCAAGATTTTTATAAATGTGAGGCAAAAACAGAAGCTTTTGTTTTAGCTTTAATTCTTTCAAAATTAGGATTTATTGAGCTTGATGATGGGTATTTAAGTGGGGAATGCAATGTTGGGGAAGAAGAGATTGAAGAGATTGATTTTGATGAAATTAGTAGCGTTATTTTAGGCGAACATTTAAGTAATTATGATGATTTTGATAATATTTTAAAACTTGCTAAATTTTTGTGTCAAAAAATCAATGCAGATTTATATTTAGGACAAAAAAAGCTCCAAACAAACGAAATTTACCAAACAAACGAAATTTTATCTATAGCTTCTAATCTAGATAGTAAGTCTTGCGATGGACTTTATGTTTATTCTTGTTTAGATGAAGATGAGTTTAGATGTAGCGAACAATTTTTAAATCTTGCAAAGTTTGAAAATAATGAAAAATTAGGTTTTATGAAAATTAATTGTATAAAAGATATGCAAGGCACTATAGCTTTATCTAGCAAAAAAGCTTTTAAAGCTTATGAGCTGTTATCATTAAGTGAGGTGAAAAATGCAAATAACAATTAATGGGAAAGTTTATGAAGCAAATGATAGTGATTATTTGTTAGAAGTTGCTAGAGCAAATAATGTTTTTATCCCTGCTATTTGTTATCTTGGCGGATGTAGTCCGACCCTTGCCTGTAGAATGTGTATGGTAGAAGTTGATGGTAAAAGAGTTTATGCTTGTAATACCAAAATAAAAGAAGGTATGGTGGTTGAAACAAATACAAAAGATTTATGGGATGAAAGAAATGCCATAATGCAAACATATTGTATAAACCACCCACTTCAGTGCGGAGTTTGTGATAAAAGTGGTGAATGCGAACTTCAAAACTTCACTCATAAAGCTAGAGTTGATACTCAGGAGCATTATATAAAAGAAATAGACCGCAGACATAAAGACTTTGGTGTGGTGCAGTATGACCCAAGTCTTTGTATAGTTTGTGAAAGATGTATAACTGTATGTAAGGATAAAATAGGCGAAAATGCCCTAAAAACAATAGCTCGTGGTGGCGAAGCTCCCGATAAGAGCTTTAAAGATACTATGGGAAAAGACTCTTATGCTGTTTGGACGAAGTTTCAAAAAAGCCTTATAGCTCCAGCTAATGGTGATGAGCTTGATTGTAGTGGATGTGGGGAATGCACTAGCGTATGTCCAACGGGAGCATTAATTACAAAGCATTTTCAATACAAATCAAACGCATGGGAGCTAAAACGCATACCAGCAAGCAATCCTCATTCTAGTGATTGTGAGCTTATGTATTATGATGTAAAACAAACTAGCATAAAAGACCAAAGTCCAAAAATATATCGTGTAAGCAATGATTTTCATTTTGCTAGTTTAGATAGAGCGGCTAGATTTGGTTTTGACTTTGAAAGTGTTGGCGTAAAAGATGAAAAAGCGTTTTTTGATATGGTAGAGCTTTTTAAAAGTGGCAAAGTAAAAAATGTGATTTTTAATAGCTTTATCACAAATGAAGAAGCTTATATACTAGAGCTACTTAGACAAAAATATGGGTTTAATTTAGTAAATGAAGAAGCAAGAGCTTTTAAAGAATTTTGTTCTTATTATGCTTTAGAAGGTGAGCTTTATAATGCAACAAGTGATGATGTAAAAAACGCTGATTTTATAGTGTGTGCAGGGTCATTTTTGCGTCATGATGCCCCACAGCTTGGATATAAAGTAAATAATGCTTTAGTGATAAACAAGGGTGCAGGACTTTACTTTCATCCTATAAATGATAAAAAAGTTGATAATTTTTCAAAAAACTTTTTACAAATAAATCATAAAGCTGGACTTGAAGCTTATGTTCTTTTGTTTATTTTGCAGTATTTTGGAGAAGATATAAAAGATGAGTGTATAAACTCACTTATAAAAAATGCTTATTATGAAGCGGATAAAGAAGTTGAAGAAAGCGTTGAAGTAGAAGAGCTAGTAAAAGAAAAACAAAAACAAGAAGATGGGTCAGAAATAGAAGTTGAAGTGGCAAAAAAAGTAAAGAAAAAAGTTAAAAAAACCATAAAAGTTCAAAAATCAACTTTTGCTAAAGAACTTGGTTTTGACGATGAAAAAATGGCTGATTTGCTTATGAAAAAATCAAATTTTGTTTTGATTTTAGGTAGTGATTTTATCTTTAGTAAAGATAAATCTATGCTTGCAAAATTAGCAGCTGCTATCCAAAAACAAACGAAATTTAAAGTTTTTGTTATCCCAACTCATACAAATACTCTTGGTGTTAGCACGATTTGTAGTCTTAGCAAAAAAGAAGAAGGCTTTAGCTTTGGATATAATGAAAGAGCAGACTTTAGCTTTTCTTATGATGAACATCATGACTTAATCTCAAGTGCTTTAAATCAACAAGAAGGAACATTTGTAAATTATGATAAAAATGTAGTTCCTACAAACGCAGCACTTCCTTTTAAAGGATATTTTTTAAATGACCTTGCAAACGCTTTAGGGTTTGATGAAGAATATACTATAAATTACACTAAAAAACTTCCTATCTCAAATGGTTTTAGAGGCATTGATTTTGATGAGCTTGATAATTATTATGACAATGGTGGTAAGGCTCATCGTGGATATACGCTAACTAGTGATATAAAAAATGCTTTTATGCTTGAAAGTAATGACAGCTATGAAGTAAAATGTGAGCTAGATATAAAAGAAAATCAAGGACAAATCTGTCTTGCAAATCCGATAGGAAATTCATCAAAAATTACTAATAAATGCCGTATTTTACAAGGTGTAGCTAGACTTTATGCTAGTGAAAAGTTTTTAAATGATAATGAGCTTAATGATGGCGATATGATAAGACTTAAAAACGAGCAAAAAAGTATCATCATAAGAGTTGAAAAAGATAAAGATATATCAAATATGGCTTATCTTCCGACATTTGATGAAAAGTTAAACGCTAGAGAGTTTTTCAAGCAAAGCCGTTATATTAATGTAGAAATAGAAAAAATTTAGGAGTAAAAATGAGTAGTGATTTGATTTTTATACTTGAAACACTTATAAAGTGTCTTTTAATTATCGCAATTTTTGCTTCACTTGCTGGTTTTGCTACTTTTTTAGAGCGTAAAGTTTTAGCGTGGTTTCATGTAAGAACAGGACCTATGATGGTGGGACCTAGCGGGGTTTTACAAATTGTCCCTGATATGATAAAGCTTTTTACAAAAGAAGACATTATCCCATATAGTAGCAACAAAATCATATTTAAAATAGCTCCTATCATCTCTGCTATTTGTGCTTTTATGGGATTTTGTGCTGTGCCACTTTTTCCTGAATTTACGATTTTTGGACTTACAATCCGCCCAATAGTTGCTGATATAAGCGTTGGACTTATTTTTGTTATGGGTATGAGTTCGCTTTGTGCTTATGCTATATTTTTAGGTGGTATGAGTTCAAACAATAAATGGTCGCTTTTAGGTGGTGCAAGGGCTGTTGTGAGCTTTATTTCATACGAGAGCATTAGTGCTTTATCTTTGCTTAGTATAGTTTTGCTTGTTGGTTCTTTATCTATCATTGATATTAACAATTATCAAAGCGGTGGTATTTTTTCTTGGCTTGTTTTTAAACAACCTTTAGCATTTGTGCTTTTTATCATAGCTTTATTTGTTGAAACAAACAGAACTCCAGTTTGTCTTACAGAAAATGACCCTGAGCTTGTAGCAGGATATGGAACGGAGTATAGCGGACTTCGTTGGGGTATGTTTTTTATAGGCGAGTATGCTAGTATGCTTCTTGGCTCTGTGCTTGTGTCATTATTATTTTTAGGTGGATTTAACTCTCTTAGCTTTTTTGGTCTTTTTGATATACCAGGAGCTTTGATGATGATAGTTAAAATTTGTTTTAGTTTCTTTTTATACTTTTGGGCTAGAGGAACATATCCACATCTTAGAGCAGACCAAATTATGAGAACTTGCTATTTGATACTACTGCCTTTAGCATTTATAAATTTATTGATTACAGCACTTTGTGTTTTATAGGAGATATGATGAAAAACTATATTCACATAAATGATGATAGAAAAACAAATCTAACAGGTTTTGAGGCTTTTAAAAAAACAATTAAAAGATGTCTTGGTGGGGATATGTTTAGTGGGGCGTTTAGCTCTTTTCGTGTTATGCTTAAAAAACCTGTAACTAGATTTTATCCATATGAAAAAGTAGAGCTTGATAACAGATATCGTGCAGTGCACCGCCTTATGAGATTTATAGAAAGTGAAAATGAGCGTTGCATTGGCTGTGGGCTTTGTGAGAAAATATGCATTAGTAATTGTATAAGAATGGAAACTACTTTAGGTGATGATGGAAGAAAGAAAGTGCAAAATTATTCAATAAATCTTGGAAGATGTATTTATTGTGGTTTTTGTGCTGATGTATGTCCTGAACTTGCTATTGTTCATGGGACAAATTTCGAAAACGCAGCAGAGCAAAGAGCTTACTATGCTCATAAAAATGATATTTTAACCCCTATTGATAAACTTAAAGAGCAAGTTGAGTTTGAAGGAGCTGGGTCGCTTAGGCGTGATGCGGATAAGTTTGTGAAAAAAACTCCAAATTACTATGAAGTTGATTTAGCTAGAGCAAAAGAGCAAGAGGAGAAAGAAAATGTTTGAGATATTTTCTGTTATAGCATTTTATGTGTTTGCTGCTATTTGTATAGGTTGTTTTAGCATAGCAGTAATTAGTAAAAATATTTTGTATTCTATAACCGCACTTGCTTGTGCTATGGTGTTTTTGAGCGGATTTTACTTTTTGCTTGGAGCTGAGTTTATAGGTGTTATGCAAATTGTTGTTTATAGTGGTGCTGTGCTTGGGATTTTTTCTTTTGCGATGTTGTTTTTTGACTTTTCAAAAGAGATTAAAGAAGGAAGGCTTAAAAAATTATTTTTTGCTTATAGTTTTTTAGGTGCTTTTGTTTTTACTGTGTTGTTTTCAAGCTTTATGATGTTTTTACGCACAGATGCAAAACCTACATTGCTAGCTGAAAGTAGTCTTGATAATGTTCAAAATATAGGTCTTAGTATATTTATTAAATACGCTTATGCTTTTGAGCTTATTGGACTTTTGCTTTTGATAGCTTTGATTTGTGCGGTATTGCTTACTCATAAAAAACTTACAAAGGGTTAAGATGGATTATTTTATGGTAAATACTTATGGATATTTATTAGTATCTATTGTTATATTTTTGATAGGTCTTTTTGGCGTTTTAAAGCGTCGTAATTTAATCATGTTATTTATCTCAACAGAAATTATGTTAAATGCTGTGAATTTATCCCTTGTAAGTATCGCTAGAATGCATAATGATTTAAATGGTGAAGTTTTTGCGCTTTTTATAATGGCGGTTGCGGCGGCTGAACTAGCTGTTGGGCTTAGTCTTACTATACTTTGGTATAGCAAAACTAAAAGCATACATTTTGATAGCTTTGGGGAGTAAATATGAATAGTATGATATCTTTATTTATATTTTTACCGTTATTATCAAGCATTGTTGCGGGTATTGGTTGTTTTTTTAGAAAAAGTAAATTTATAGCGTATTTATGTTGTATGTTTATATTTTTTGCTTTTGTTTATGCGACTTTAGCTTTGTATTTTTTAGATGTAGCTAATCACAAATATTATATACCTATTAACATCATGCCTTGGATGGATATTGTTAATGTGAGATTTTCTTTTATGGTAGATGAGATTTCTTGCATAATGTCTTGCGTGGTTTTGTTTGTATCTTTTTTGGTTCATATTTACAGTATTTTTTATATGGAGCATGATAAAGATTTTAATAAATTCTTTGCATATCTTGGGCTTTTTGTTTTTTCTATGCTTGTTTTGGTTTTAAGCGATAACTTTTTACTACTTTTTGTTGGTTGGGAAGGGGTTGGACTTTGTTCTTGGCTACTTATTGGTTTTTGGTATAACAACGATAAATATTCTTATGCTTCAAATGAAGCGTTTATTATGAACAGAGTTGCTGATTTTGCAATGCTTATTGGAATTTTTTATATATATGTTGAGTTTGGCACATTAAAATACAATGAAGTTTTTATGCAAGCAAGTAGTAGCGAAGCTATCAAACTTATAGCTATTTTGCTTTTTGTTGGTGCTATGGGTAAAAGTGCACAATTTCCGTTTCATACATGGCTTGCAGATGCTATGGCAGGACCTACTCCTGTGTCTGCACTTATCCACTCATCAACAATGGTTACAGCTGGTGTTTATTTGCTTATTAGAACAAACGAAATTTTCTCACAAGCTGTAGATGTTTTATATTTTGTGGCTTGTGTTGGAGCTTTTGTAGCGATTTTTGCAGCTTCTATGGCTTTAGTAGCACATGATTTAAAAAGAATTATCGCTTACTCAACATTATCTCAGCTTGGATATATGTTTGTAGCTTGTGGTCTTGGTGCTTATTCTTTAGCGTTTTTTCATCTTGTAACTCATGCATTTTTTAAATCGCTTTTATTTTTGGGTGCTGGTAATGTAATGCATGCGATGAATGATAAGCTTGATATAAGAAAAATGGGTGGGCTTTATAAAAGTATGAAAGTTACAGCTATTTTTATGATAATTGGCTCTGTTGCTCTTAGCGGTATATATCCTTTTGCTGGATTTTTTAGTAAAGATAAGATAGTTGATTTTGCTTTAGTTAGCGGTCATTTTTGGCTTTATTTGGTTTTGCTTATAACAGCATTTTTTACAGCATTTTATAGTTTTAGGCTTGTTATGAGAGTATTTTTTGCAAAAACAAACCACGAAGAATATCCTCACGAAGCTTCAAAATTAGCTTTATTTGCTATGAGTCCACTTGCTTTACTTGCTATAATCGCTGGATTTTTTGAAAATAGTTTTTTTGCTTACATAGAAAGTATATTTAAGCTAGAACTTCATCATGATATGACGCTTATAGCTATATCTTTAGCGGTTGCTATATTTGGTATAGTTCTTGCCGTTGTGATTTATAAATATGATTTAGTAAAACCTAGTTTTGAAAATAACTTTTTTTATAAAATTTTGGCTAATGATTATTATATGCCGCAAATCTATCATACTGTTTTTGTAAAAGGTTTTGAAAAAATTGCTAACTTTTTAGGTTTTGTAGAAAAAAACATCGTAGATGGTGTGGTAAAAGTGGTTTCTTTTAGTTTGCATTCTTTAGCAAGAGTTTGTGAAGTTAGACCAAATCTATCAAATATGATTTATTATTATGTTGGTGGGGTTCTTGCTTTGATGATGATAGCTATAGTTGTATTTTTAGTAAAAACAGGGGTTTAATATGCTTAATTTACTTATATTTTTACCTATGATTATAGGTGTAGCAGCGATATTTTTGGATAAAAAGATTTTAAAAGTATATTCTGTTTTTTTTAGTTTTATAATTTTTTTACTAAGTTTACATTTATACATAAGTGCAAACAATGGTCATGAATACATAAGCTTTTTTACGCTAATTCCTAAGCTTAATATACATTATTATGTTGGTTTTGAAGGCATTAGTGCTTTGCTTAGTTTGTTAGTGTGTTTTATGATTTTTGCATCTTTTGTATCTTTAAAACCACAAGATAATACAACAATATCAGCGATTTTTATAAGCACTGGTTGTGCTGTTGGGCTTTTTGCTAGTCGTGATGTTGCTTTGTTTTATATGTTTTGGGATTTATCGTTTTTACCTATTTTGTTTTTAAATGCTAAAAATGGCTTAGTTGATGTTAGTTATAAGTTTTTCTTTTATACATTCTTAGGTGCTTTGTTAATGTTAGCTGGTATTTGTATAGTAGAAGTTTATATATACTCTGTTACTGGAGAGTTTGAGTTTACATACGAAGCATTTGAGAGCGTTTTTGCTATATCAGATGGTTATAGGACTTTATGTTTTGCATTGTTTTTCATGGCTTTTGCTGTGAAAAGTCCTTTATTTCCATTTCATACTTGGGCACCAAATATGTATACAAAATCAAGCACAATAGTATCAATCATGCTTGCAAGTTTTAAAATGGCGCCATTTGGGTTTTATTTATTTATGCTAGGACTTTTTAAAACTCCAATGCTACAAAATTATACTTTACTCGCTTTTCTTTGTATTGTTAGTGCGTTTTATTCTAGCTTTTTAGCATATAGAAGTGGCAATTTAAAAGAAGTTATATCTTATAGCTCAATAGCCCACATAGGGATAATACTGCTTGGGATTTTCTCATCTGATGAGATAGGGGTTAGCGGTGCTATATTTTACATGGTAGCTCATGGTATTATCACTGGTGTGCTTTTTTTACTGTGTGATGAGATATACAATAAAACAGGCACTTATGATATGGATAAATTATCAAATTTAGCAAGACTTATGCCGCTTGTTTCATTTTTCTTTGGCTTTAGTTTGTTTGCTAGTATATCATTACCGCTTACAGCTGGTTTTATAGGTGAGTTTTTAGTGCTTTTAGGTGTGTTTAAACATAATGTTACTTTTGGGGTTTTAGCTACTTTTATGGTGGTTTTAAATGCTATTTATATGCTAAATATGTTTAGAAATGTATTTTTTAAAAACAAACGAAATTTAGTTATCAAAGATACAAAATTAAGACTTGGTTTTATTGTTGGTGTTGGCTTTTTATGTTTTAGTATTTTAGCGATTAGTATTTTCCCAAACTATATGTTAAACAATATCAAAGCTAACATAAATCACCCATTTCATTATAAGATGATAAAGGATAAGTAATGATAGAAAATATAAACATAAACGCACATTTGTTTTCACATGGGTTTATACTTGCCTTTTTTGCTATATTTTTGCTACTTGCTAATGTGTTTTTAGGATATAAAAGACATTTTGCTTTTAGTGTTAGTTTTATAGCTATTGTTTTTGCTTTATTTACTGTCTTTACTTTAAATAATGGTGAAGCTTTTAATGGACTTTTTGTTTTTGACTCTATGTCAAAATTTGCTAGTATTATCATACTTTTGGCTAGTTTGATTTTTACTTTGTGTGAAAAAGACCTTGATGGGGATTTTTATGCTTTATTTTTGTTTATGATAGTTAATTTTATAGCGCTTGTTAGCACTAGCAACCTTGCTGTGATGTTTATAAGCCTTGAAGCTAGTTCTTTAGCTTTATTTGCACTCATAGCGCTTAAAAATACTCAAAATGCAGTTAGAGCAAGTCTTAAGTATTTTATTTATTCTGGTATATCAGGAGCGTTTTTTTGCTTAGGTGCTGCTCTTTGGTATTTTGCTCACAAAAATATAGATGTATCTTATACAAGCAATATCATAAGATTTGTTGATGTTTTTTGTTTTGTTTTATTTTTAATTCCTATTATGTTTAAATTATCTTTAGCTCCTTTTCATCTTTGGCTTGAAGATGTTTATAAAAATGCTAATGAGAATTTAAGTGGCTTTATATCAGTTGTTCCAAAAATGGCGATTTTTGTTGTAGCTTTTAGGATTTTTTATACTAATAGTGATTTGGCAAAAATGGTATTTTATATACCTTGTATTTTTGCTATGGTTTTTGCTGGTATTTTAGCTATCAAATCTAGTAGTTTTAAACAAACTTTGGTTTATAGCTCTTTGGTAAATAGTGCTTTTGTATTTACTTTGGTTTGTTCTGATTTAAATAATTTAAATATGAGTTTTTACTCTTTGATGTTTTATTGGGGTATATTTACATTTGTAAATATGTCTTTATTTTTATTCTTAAGTATTGTAAAAAAAGATGATTTATGTGAGTTTGAAGGATTTTTATCATCTAATAAAGCTTTAGGAAGCATGGTGATATTTTTCTTTTTATGTCTTGGTGCTATACCGCCGTTTGGGCTTTTTTATCCAAAACTACTTTTAATGCTAACTCACGCACAATCTTTTAATATAGCTTTTGTTATAGCTCTAGCGATATCTTCAGCACTTATCATAGTTGCTTATGCTAAAATTATAAAAGCAATAGCGTTCAGTAGTAGCAATAAGGTAGCATTTATGGGGCTTAGAGTAAGTTTTTTACATAAAGTTGTATTTTGTATAGGAATTATTGTTGGAGCATTTGCAATTTTTGGGATAAATGTGATTGAATATTTGATATGAAAAAAACATTATTAGTTTTTTTATTTTTAACTAGTTTTTTATATGGTTTTGAGGTTTATGTTAATTCTGGCGTAAAAAACTCAAGACCAATTACTGTTTTACACCTTAAAAATCCTACAAATTTCGTTTGTTTGACTAAGGTTGAAAATGCTACAAAGTATTATGAATGCACGGTTAAAGGTAAATCAAAATTAATTGCAAATCAAAATTTAAAAGAATTTGATTTAGTTTTTGTAAATCATAAAGATAAATTAGTGATTAATATATATCCAAAAGTAAAATCTCATATTTTTAGTAGCGATAATATACTTTATGAAAATACAAAGTTTTTACCAGAGCTTTTATCTAGCTCAAAACATTTTTTAGTTGTTTTTGATGAAAATGCTAAGCTTGAGCAAGAAAGATATAATGGGCTTGATTTTAATATGGTTTTTGATAAAAACCCTTTGCCATATATCGGTGCGTTAGACTTAGACCAAAATCCAGTTAGTTTTAGTAAAAGTAACGATGTAAATGCTTTTATAGAGATTAAAAGAGCTTATGATAATCAAAGATATCTTGAAGCTATAGAAGATATCCAAAAAGCTATGAATAAATATCCAGAAAGTATTTTCACAAAAGATTTTATAATGTATCTTTTAAGAAGTGAGTTAGAGCTTAGTAGTAGAACTAGCGAGTATTTACCGCATATTATAAGTTCTGCAAAACAATACATAAGAGAATATCCAAGTGATAGCAACTATACAGAAGTTTTAAGCATTTTGGTTAAAGCGTATTTGAAGATAGAGCAAAAAAGTGATGCGGAGTATTTTTTAGATATTTTATCTACTGAGCATGGCAATGATTATTTTTCTAAGATTGCTAAGCTTGATTATGCTGATTATTTAGCTGTTACAAACAGAAGTGAGGAAGCGTTAAAGCTTTATAATGAGATACTTTTTTCTACAAACAATACACTTTTAGTAAGCAGAAGTGCTACAGCACTTGCTAGAATAAACATAAACAACAATAAATTAAATCTAGCAAAAGAATATATCCAAAAAGTTTTAAGCCTTAACAAAGAATATTTACTTCAAAACACAGAACAAAGCTTTAAAATCGCAAATGATTTTTTTAAGGCGGGATTTTATGATATTAGCGTTGTGATTTATCAAGAAATATTTGACAATTCATCAAAAGCTGATAGTTATTATGAAATGGTTTTATTAAATTTAGCAAAATCTTATTTTTACGCAAAAGATGATAAAAATGCTAAAAAATATTTAAAAGAATACCAATTACAATTTCCAAATGGAGATTATTTAACAGAAATAGAACAAATGCTTGATAGTTTGTATTTTAACAATGAAAATGCAGACCCTAACGAGCTACATAATTACTATCAAATGCTTATGGAAAAATACGATAATGAAATATCAAAAAGAGCATTAGAAGAAGAAGTAAAGCTTTTATATAAAGAAAAACAATACAGTAAAGTTTTAGATTATACAGACTATATCAATGAGCATGAACAAACCCCTGCTAAAGATTATTTGTATAAAAGTGCGGTTTATTTAATCAATGAAGATTTAGACAATCAAAATTGTCATCTAGCTTTAAAATTATCCAAACAATACAAAATCGATGATAAGGATATAAAAGACAATAAAGCAATGCTAAGTTGTTATATGAGAACACAAAATTATAATGATGCGATAGGGTTTATAGAAAGACATTTTGAAGAAGATATTGTTTTTTATAAACTAAATGAACTTAAGGTTTTATATTTACTTGGCAAATATAATGAGATTATAAAAGAGATTAAAAAGATAGAAAACGATAGGTTTATGTTTGAAAAATACGAGCTTTTTGATTTGTATTATTATAAGAGTTTAGCGTTTTTACATCTTGATATGTATAATGATGCAATTTTTGCTTTAAAAAGATTAGAAAAATCAAGCAATGAGTTTAGGATTGTTGAGGTTTATGATGACTTTTTGGATTATTTCATAAAGCATGATATGGTTGATTCTGTGATAAATTATGGCACAAAATCTGTTGATTTGCAAAATAAAATTGGAGTGAATTTATACTCTCCAAAGCATGAATTTATTTTGCTTTGGGCTATGATGCAAAAAGAAGATTATAAAAATGCTAGAGAGATTTTAAACGATTTGTTTAAGCTTGAGCTTGAAGCTGATGATTATACAAAAGCAAAATATTTAAGCGGAGAAATATACGAGCTTTTAAAAGACTATGAAAACGCCAAAAAAGAGTATAAAGAGTGTAAAAGCGGTGGATATAAAAGCTTGTGTGATGAAAAATTAAATCTTTTAAAAGACTGATATGAAAATTGTTGAACATTTTTTAAGCATACAAGGGGAGGGTGCGTTTAGCGGTAGGATAAGTTATTTTATCCGTTTTGCTGGGTGTAATTTAAACTGCATTGGTTTTGGTAACAAAAGATATAAAAACGGCAAAGAATTTATAGGTTGTGATACTTTAAGAGCTGTTTATGTAAATGATTTTAATGATGAGTATGTGGATTTTGATGCTGATTTTTTTAAAGACCAGCTTTTAAAACTTAGTTTTAAACCAATGATTATTTTTACAGGTGGAGAGCCTATGCTAAATCATAAAAATAAAATTTTTTATGATTTTGTTGTTTGGCTTTTAGATAGTGGCTATGAAGTGTGTTTTGAAAGCAATGGCACAATAATCCTTGATGATAAAACATTTCCTAGATACAATGAATGTGTTTTTGCACTTAGTGTAAAGTTAGAAAACTCAAGTGTTTTAAAACAAAAAAGAATAAACAAAAAAGCCATTTTAAGCTATGCTAATGCAAGATATGTTTTTTATAAATTTGTTCTTGATAAAGATAGATTTGATGAGATAAAACAAATTCTTGATATACAAAAATACGATGTTTATTGTATGCCACTTGGCGGAGATAAAGCTGAGCTTGAAAAAAATAGCTTAGATGTTTTTGATTTTTGTATAAAACATGGATTTAATTATACAGATAGGCTACATATAAGGCTTTTTGACAGCAAAGACGGCGTATAGCCCTAAATAACTTTTAACTAAAAATTAAATATCATACATTATCGCTTTAAAAAGGATTTTTATGTTATTTGTTTATTTTAAAGATGAAAGTGTGGTTAAAAAAAGCACACTAGATATAAACGATGAAATGCCAAAAAATATTTTGTGGATTGATTTGTTTGAATTTAGTGTTGATGAGCTAAGATTTATTGAAAATAAGTTTGATATACATATCCCAAACGATGATGAAAAATACGGCGTAGAAGAGAGTGCAAGATATTGGGAAGATAAAGATAGTATCACTATAAATAATGTTTTTTTAAACAAAGACGCCCAAAATCACGCAAAAACCACGAAAGATACAATCACATTTTTGCTAAGCAAAAAGGTTTTATTTACTACAAGAGCTAAACAAATTCCAACTTTTCAAGCTGTGGAAAATATAATGTTTGCAAATCCAAAGCATTTTTTAAGTGGATATGAGATTTTAAATGAAATTTTTGACATAAGAGTTGATAAGGACGGTGATATTTTAGAATGGATTGATATTGAATCTAGAAAACTTAAACTAGATATTTTAGAGCAAAAACAAACTCCTGATTATGATTTTTTTCTTAAAAAAATCTCTAATTTGCAAGATTTAAATATGCAAATTAGATACTCATTGTTTGAGAAAAAAAAGACCATTTCTTCTTTAATTAAAAGCGATAAGATTTCACCACACATAAAAGAAAATTTAGACATAATTTTAAAAGATTTAAACTCTTTGGTGGAGTTTAGCATTTCACAGCTTGGGGTTTTAGATAATATCCAAACCATTCTTACAAGCAAAATTGACATAGAGCAAAACAAAATCATAAAACTTTTTACAGTCGTAACAGTTGCTATGATGCCACCAACTCTAATCGGAACTGTTTATGGAATGAACTATGAAAATATGCCAGAATTAAAATGGGAGTATGGATATTTTATAGCTTTGGGGGTTATGGTTTTATCTACTATCATTCCTATTATATTTTTTAAGAAGAAACGCTGGTTGTGATATAAATTTCGTTTGTTTGGGATTTATGCTTTAAACAAACGAAATTT
>CAZYDK010000015.1:0-21404 GCA_964646025.1 uncultured Campylobacteraceae bacterium
ATGTGGCTTTTAGGTCTTTTGCTTATCTTGGTTTTAGTTAAGGCTTATGTTTTATTTTATAGGTTTTTTGGCTATTTTGCGGCTATGTTGTTTTTGCATTAGCTTTTAAGGTTGATGTATAAACAAACGAAATTTATAAATGAGATTTTGATTTGGTTGCCTTTGCTTAGGGTTAAGTTTAAGGAATGAGAAAATTCACACCAAAAGACAAAGGCAAGGAGTGTTTAATCTAGTTTTGATTAAATTATAAAAATTATCTTTAGAGCTAAAATAAACTAAATAATAATTTTTATTATTTAATAGTAAGTAAAAAATGCTTTAATTATCATTAAAATACATACATTTTGATAAAATTATGAAAAATTTTGCTTTGCAATGTTGTTTTAAAAAGTAGCTACTCTTAATATCGTTTTTGTTTTATTTAGGTTTGATATAAGCCTATAAACAAACGAAATTTATGCTAAAAAGTATTGATATTTGGTTTGGTGCAACTTCGCAAAGATTAACTAGACTAGAACGATAAAAAAAGGGGGATGTCACCCGTTACCTTGATTTCTTGGCTTTGCTTTTCTTTTAAGCGTTGGATTTTGGTATGTTGCTTAAATTTCGTTTGTTTTGATGATACGCCGTTTTATGATAAAGCTTTTTAAATTTCGTTTGTTTGGGTTGTTTTATTTTTGTGTTAGTTTTTATAATAGCATCTATAAACAAACAAAATTTAGTCTAAAAAACCACAAACAAAAAAAGCGCTCCCAAAAAGTTCCATTATAAAAAGTGTCAAGCTGGTAAAATGTGTCTAAGTTAAAACTACAAACAAGAAGCGTCCTAAGGCGACACCATCGCCCCGCCCTTAGCTTTCTAGTCTAGCTAATTAAAGTGTAGCGGTTTGAAATTAGCCCCACCAAATAAAACATAAAACAAAATTTCCTAAATTTCGTTTGTTTGAAAAGCAAAGTCAAAGCAAATAATCCCCCCCCCAAAAAAAAACAAACGAAATTTAATTAAATCGCATATAAATATATCTTAATGTTTTCCTTCTTTATGTAAAAAATAAAGCCCTAAACACAAAGCAAAAATGCTTAAAGCAAGATATAGCATATCAACAGAGCCTTGTATTTTCATATATAAAACCCTTTGGAAAAAGTTAACTATCAAAACCATTATGATTACTTTTCCAAGCTTGTCTTTGAGTTGGTCTAGACTATGAATTTCTAAAACTTTGCTTTGTTTTGTGTTTTTAAACTCATCTACATCGCTTATAAAAAGCTCATAAATTCCAAAGCTAAATATATAAAACACCAAAGCCATAAGATACAAATCCACAGCACCTATTATCTTTGCTACGGCTACTTCGTGTATGTCTATATCTTTGCCCAACAAATAGTATGAAATTACATCTTGTATGATTTTGTATATATCAAAACTAGCTATGAAAAAAAGCACAAATGCACCACATAAGCCAAAAATCACAGGTAGTATCGTAACCAACCTGCTTTTTACCAAAAATTTTTCAAAATATTTTTCTAACATAAACACTCCTTTGGTTTTTTAAAAACGAAATTATGTGTTTTTTTGATTAATTTATGGCAAATTAGCTATGTACTAAATCTTTTTTAGGTTCTCCAAGATAATACCCTTGAAACTCATCTATATCAAGCTCCATACATATATCATATATATCTTTAGAGCATACAAACTCAGCTACTACTTTCATATTTGCATTTTTTGCAAATGCTACGATGAGTTTTACTATGTTGTAGCTTTGAGGGTTTTTATCCATATCTTTGATTAAGCTTCCGTCTATTTTTAGGTAATCAGGACTAAATTTTAAAAGATATGAGAAGTTGCTATAACCCGTGCCAAAATCATCTATAGCTACTTTACACCCTAATTGTCTTGCTTTTCCTAAAAAGTCAATAATTCTTGGATTTTTGGATATATCTTCGTTTTCTAAAACTTCAATCACTAGATTTTGTGCTATGCCTTCTTTTTTGATTGTTTTAAGAACAAAATCATTGTTATTGGCATCGTTCATATCTCTTGCAGACATATTTATAGCTATTTGTATGTCTTTGTTTGCTAGTATCTTTTGTGAGATTGATTTAAACATTAGTTGTTGTATATCATTGTAGTGTTTGAGTTTTACAGATGTTTGTAAAAAATCAATCGGAGATATGATTTTTTCAGTTCCGTCGCTGTTTTTTTCTACAATTCTAACCAATGCTTCATATTTTATGATTTTACCTTGACGGTTAAATATCGGTTGATAAAAAGGTATGACCTTATCGTTTTCTAAAGCGGTTTTAATCATATTTGCTGTTTTTATTTGTTTTTGATACTTTTCTTTATCGGTTAGGTTTTGAGTGTAGCAAACAAAGCTTTTGCTTGTTTTTTTGGCTTTTTTTAAAGCGATGTTAGCTTTTTTAAAGCAATCATCATTTTCTAAGCATAAGCCTATCGTGAAACTTAAAAGTATATTTGTATCAAAAGCTTCTAGAGTATATGGTTCGCTTTCTAAAAGTTGTTTTAGCTCATTAACCATATCAAGATATTTATCATCTAAGTCTATCACATCTTCATATAGTGCAAATAAATCGCCATTTATGTGAAATACTTGCATATTGTTTTCTTGTGCGTATTCTTCAAGCTTTCTAGCTATTTTACATAGAACTTGGTCGCCTGTTTCGTGTGAAAAAAAGTTGTTGATTTTTCTAAACTCATCAACATCTACAAGCAAAAGCTTTGCAAATTTGCTTTCTTTTAGTAGTTTTGTTAGGGCTGTTTTGTTTAAAAGCCCTGTAAGACTATCATAGCTAAGTTCGTTTCTTAATGTGTTTATGTTGTTTTCGTGTTCTAGGATTTGATTGTTTGTTGCGTTGATTTGTTTTTTGTATTGTTTTATTTGATAGTGATGGATGAAAATTAGCATTATCCATAGAAAAATACAAGCAATTGAGTTGCCAATCATTAGTGCTTTTATCATATTTGTTGTTTGTGATGATAGTATTAAATAGCTATTTAATGTCACTATAAAAACAACAATTAAAAAAATTAATGCCTTTGTTTTTAAGCTAAATGGTTTCATTTTATATCTCACGCCTATAAATTTCGTTTGTTTGTGACAAATTTTTTGAAGTATATAAAATACTTTATAAGGATTTAATAAATTGTATATTGTCAATGCAAAATAATAAATTTTATAATGCTATTATATTTATTATCTTTAAAATATACAAAATTATCACATACTTTATAAGATATATCTATTGTTTTTGTTTGTATATTTTGCGTAAAACAATCATCTTTATATAAAATGTTTGATTTTTTAAATATCGGTTTAAGGTTGATTATATCTTCAATCAACTCATCATAATAAAATGCTCCAAAAAAATATTTATTAAAATCTTTTTTTAAGTAACAAGTATCATTTAAGCAAATTTGTTTTTTATCAATTTGGAGTTTTAGGATTTTTTGAGTTAGTTTAAAAACTTCTAAAGTTTGATAAAAAGTTCCAGTGTATAAAAAACCAGAGTCGTTGATTTTTATATTGTTGTTTTTGATTAAAACTTGTATGCTTTTAGTGTCTTCATGGTGCTTTGAGCAAGAAGATAAAACTAACAATATAGACATAAAAAATATAATTTGTTTGATTTTTAGCATTTGTTTTCCTTGATAATTATTGTTTGCAATTATAGTTATATTAATTTAAGATTAAACTGTTTTTATATTTTAATTGTATTTTTAAGGTTTTTTGCATAGAATTATCACTTTTTTGGTAGCTTAATAATTTAATGGGGAATTAGCTCAGCTGGGAGAGCGCTTGAATGGCATTCAAGAGGTCGGCGGTTCGAGCCCGCTATTCTCCACCATTTTTGTAAGGTGTAATTTATGTCAAGATGTGGTTTTGTTAGTGTTATAGGTCGCACTAATGCTGGAAAAAGTTCTATGATAAATGCTTTGCTTGGACAAAAGTTAAATTTTGTATCACATAAGCAAAATGCTACTAGACGTAAATTAAATTCTATCGTTATGAGTGGTGATGACCAAATAATTTTTATGGATACTCCAGGTCTACATAAAAGCACTAAAAACTTCAATCAACATCTTTTAAATACAGCTTTTAAAGCTATAGATGATTGTGATTTAGTTGTTTTTGTTGTTAGTGTTTTAGATAGTTTGGAAGTTTATGAAGAGTTTTTGCAAAAATATCCGGATAAAAAACATATTTTGATATTAAATAAAGTTGATTTGGTTACAAATGAACAACTTTTAAACATAATGAGTAATTATGTAAAGTATAGTGATAAATTTATAAGTTTATTGCCTTTTTCTTCTAAGCAAAAATCTTATGTAAATGTTACTTTGAAAGAAATAGCAAAATATTTGCCAGAACACGAGTATTTTTACGACCCAAGTGATATTAGTGATTCTAATGTGCGTGATATAGTAGCAGATTTGATACTAGAGAGCATTTTTGATAATGTTAGTGATGAGGTTCCTTATTGTTGTGATGTTAGAGTTGAAAAATTTTTACACATCAAAGAAAAAATAAATATTTTTGCTTGTATAATAACAGACAATGACTCTCACAAAGCTATATTAATAGGCAAGGAGGGGCAGTGTATAAAAAGAATAGGTATAAACGCTAGAAAAAAAATCAGTGATTTTTTGGAAAGTAAAATTAACCTTAAATTGATAGTTGATGTTAAAAAAAATTGGTATAACGACGATAATATTTTAAGGAAGCTTAAGATATATTGTGATTAAAAAATAATATTATAAAACGAGGTTTGTATGGCTAAAAAAAATACAAGTAATTCAATCTTGATAATAGATAGTGCAAATCAAAATAATGGCTATTTGTTAGATCAAAATAAAAAACTTAGTTTGGTAAAATCTGGCGAATTTGGCAGTGCTTTAAAAAACATTAAATTGCAAAATTTAAAAGTTGCTTCATATTTGCCTATTAGCGGTAAGAATGTTGATAATACACCATATAATTCTATATATTATCCTATGCAGATTGTAAAAAATGAAGAGGACCCAGAAGAGTTTATTATGAGCAAGCTCTATAGCGAGTATGCTGATAAAATGGATAGCTCTAAAGAAGATAATTATATGGTTAAGTTTATACCTACACAAAGTGCTAGTCCAAATCATATTGATTATGACATTTTAGTTTATTTTGATGAAGATACTAGAACAAAATTTAGCACTTGTATAGATGAAGTAAGTTATATTGATGCCATATATCCTGAACCGTTTTTGTATAAAGCTTTGTATGCTAAAAATGCTTTAAAACCAATAGGTGTTGATTGTTTTTTATATATTGATAAAGAAAGAGTAACTATAACAATTTATAGAGCTGGAGAGTATCTAGCTTATTATGAAAACTTACAATTAAAACTTGTAAATTTAAGTAGACAATTAAGCGTTGAAACTAGAGAAAATATAAGTGAAACTATATTTGTAGAAAAACTTATGAGTGAAGGGTTGAATTATTCTTATCATGACCCAAATACTTTGACTGATAAGAAATTTTTAGATTTATTTAAAGCATATTTTGATGGTCATACAAGCTTGTTTGTAATGATAGATAAACTTTGCAAGAGAAAAAATATCAACAATATAAATAATATCATTGTAAATTCTTGCTATGGCACAATACAAGGTTTTTCAGAAAGACTTAAATTAAATTATAGAGATACTGAAGTTATTGATTTTAAAGATTTGGATTTAAATCTAACTGTTAACAATTTAAATGAATTTTATCGTTCAAAAGCTGTTGTAGACAACAAACAAGATAAAATATCAAGCCAAGCAAATGATGCTATGGAAGGTATTAAACCTGTTACATTTGATTTAGATATCAATATGTTTTCTGTTTTAAGTTTGTTGTGGATACAAAGTAATGAAGATATGGATGATTATGTTGATGTTAACGTTACATTGTTTTCTAGACCGCCAAAATTCTTAAAAAGAAGGTCTGGACAAATTATTACTATATCTGTTGCCACTTTTTTAGCTGCTTTGATTTTCCCTATTGGTTCTATGATATTTAATAGTTATTTTACGTCAGAAACCGATAAAAATAACAATGAAATAAGAGAAAGAACAAATTTAATTGAAACTAGTAAAAGCAGAATTAAAAATGAAGAAGACAAGCTAACTCAAGCTAGAAATGACCTTAGACAAAGTGAAAATAGCTTAAATTTTGAAAAGAATTTAATTAATGAGATAGATAATAAAAAGAATCGCTATTTAATTAAATCTATATGTCTTAGCTCAATTTCTCATCTTTTATCAGAAAATAAAATTACTGTTAAGCAGCTAGAATATAGAGAACAAGGAGCATCAAAGAGTGTATTTTTAAAAGTTCATGCTTTTGATGATAATATTACAACTGTTGTAAAAGAATTGGTAGAACAAGGGTATGAAGTTGAAAATAGAAGAATTCAACGCATTGGCAACGACCTTAAAAAGCATGAATCAAGTATCACTATCAAGATTAAGGATAATGTATGCAAGTAAGAGAATCGATTGAAGTAAATTTAAAAAAGATTGATTTGTATTTTGAAGAAAAATCTAAAAATACATTTCAAATGTTTTGCATGTTGATTATTTTGGTTGTTTTTGGTTTGGCTTATTTGCTTTACTATGAAGATATGTACGCAGAATCAGAAGAAGTGTATAACTCATATGAAAGAAGCGTAAATGATTTAGGTAGCAAAAAAGGTGAATATGAAGGATATTTTGGTGATTTGAGTATGGAAAGCTCATTTGTTGATGGTTTTGTAAATACAAAAATTATGGGTATATCAAATCAAATTACAAATGTAAAAAAGCAAAGAGAAGTTGTTGAGAATACACGCAATTTCTTTAGAAAAAAACTTGAAGAATTATCTTATTTGTTGTTTTCTAGTAAAAAGGGTGCAGAGTTTGCAAAATCTCTAACAAGTCTTGCTAATGATTATAATTTGTATATAAACATATTAAATTATAACGACTTTTATCATGAAAATAGTAATGTTAGAAGGGTTAGTCCTGTTTTGCAAATAGAGCTTGAGTTATTTGGTGAGTTTAAAGATATTATTAGATATGTTAATTCTATTGAGAAGTCTCAAATGGTAGTTGATGTGAATGAATTGAACTTTTATAAATTTGAAGAGGTTATTACAAGAGATTATAATCAAATTAATAATTCTTATAATGCTAATCGTAACAATATGGGTATAGTTGATGAGCCTTACAAGCTAAATAACAGACAAGTAAATGCTAAAATCAAAATTTCAATATGGGGAGTAAATTAATGAAAAAGATATTGTTTTTTCTTTTTATATCTATGACATATATTTATGCAAACAATATGCTTACCCAAGAAGATATCAATCAAGAACTTGATAATATCAAAGGTCCATATAATGAAAATGTGGTTAGAGAATATATCAAGGTTTTCCATGATATTTCTCAAGAGCGTAAAGTTATGGATGAAAAAGATGTTGATTTGGTTCAAAATCCTTTTGTTGTGCCAGTTAAAACTATCAATGCTCCAGAGCAAACTAGTGAGCAGATAGAATATAAATTGCATGCTATTTTAGAAGATAGAGCAAATATTAATAATAAATGGTATAAGCAAAATGATATGATTAAAATTCAACCTGGTGTTAAAGTTAAGCTTTTAAAAATCAAAAAAGATAGCGTAGTTTTACGCATAGCAAATACAAATAAAGAAATTCAATTAAATAAAGGTATAGACAATGTTAAAATTAGTTTCCAATAAAAAAATTATATCATCACTATTAGCATGTTCTGTTTTATTTGGTAGTAATTTAAGTGCAGCACCTGCTGACTGTGGTACAAAAACATTTAATATTAAAGTTCAAGATAGTGTATCAAAGCTAGATATATTAAATCAGCTTTCAGATATTTGTAATTTTACCGTTGTTGCAAAAGATGACCTTGCTAAGATGAAGCTAAATGAAAAACAACAGGGTATTAACATTAAGAACTTAGCTGTTGATGATATTTTCAATCTTTTATTGAAAGAAAATGGTCTTGATTACAATTTTGATGGAAATATATTAAGAGTTAGTGGATATGTTGTTCAAACTTATAAACTAGATTATATTAATTCCATAAGAGAAGCTAGTGCATTACTAGAAGCTAGTGTTGAGACTGCAAGCGATAGCGGTAGCTCTTCTGATAGTGGTGGTAGCTCTTCTAGTGCTGGTGCTAATAGTGTTAAAAGTAGCGAAAAATTTGATTTTTGGAATGATTTAGGTAAAGAAATCAAAAATATACTTGTTTCTGTTGACCAATCTACACCTGTTATAGACCCTATCGTAAATCAAAATACAGGTATGATTACTGTTAGAGGAACGAAAGAACAGGTTGATAAAATTAGTGAATATATAGACACTATGAAAAATAGATTAAAAAAACAAGCTATTATTGATGTATCTATCATTGAGGTTCAATTTGACAAAAGTAACAATAGGGGCATTGATTGGAGTAAATTTGACCTAACATTTAACACTAAGTTTAATGTTGGTGGAGATAATGCTAATGCAGGTGATAATGCAGATGCTAATAATACACAACAAGATATTTTTAACGGCTTTTCAAATGTTTTTATAAGTAATGGAACTAGCGGTAAAAATTTTAGAGCAAATATGGGTATAAATCTTGATGGGATACTAAACTTTTTGGATACAAATGGTAAAACAAGAGTTGTAGCAAACCCTAAAATCATAGCTATGAATAACCAGCCAGCTATTATATCTGTTGGTAAAACAGTAAACTATATTTTAAAAGATACTACAAACAATGATGGTGGCGGAAGTTCAGAAGGCACAGAGAATAAAAGTTTGTTTATAGGTATTTTGTTAAATATTTTACCTGAAATATCAGATGACAATAAAATTATGCTTAGAATAAACCCAGCTTTATCGGATTTCTTATATAAAGATGATGATAAAAAACAACAAAATGCAAGAGATGTTGCACCAGATACACAACAAAAGAAACTTTCAACTGTGGTTAGAGTGCATGATGGTCAAACTATTATTTTAGGTGGTTTGATTGATACTCAAAATATTAAAAACAAAACAGAAGTTCCAGTTTTATCTAAAATACCTATTTTGGGATATTTATTTAAATATGAAGCTGATAGTGTTGTAAATAGAGAAATAGTTTTTGTTATCACTCCTAAGATAGTTGAGCTTGGTGATTATGAGCATAAGCAATCACTACGCGACCTTGGATATAGTGATATGGTATTTGGCTTAAAAGATGATAATGATAAAAATTATGGCTTTGTTACAATTAAAAAACTTCATGAGCTAAAAACTAAAAAAGAAACTTTAGATGATATGGGTTATGACGAGTGATTGATAGCAATAGATTTACTCATCTAAAAAATATTTTTATTGATGATAGTGATGGGATTGATTATATTAAACTAGATAAATCTATGTTTGTATATAATCAAATCTTATCAAGTCTTCAAAAACCATTAAAGCTTATTTTATTTTATGGAAGTCCTGGTAGCGGAAAAACTTTTTTACTACATAAGATTAAAAATGATTTAAAAGATAAACAGCAGATTATTTTTTTTCCTTATCCATTTTTTAGTGAAAAGGAGTTCTTGCATAGCCTTTATAGGGAAATTTTTCATGTTGATAGTTTGGAAAGCATTGATAGTTATGAGATATTTTTGAGGCTATATAAAGAGCAGAGTGAGCATAGTGAAAAATACTTAAAATCAAACCCTTTGACAATTATGCTAGATGAAGCTCAAATGTATCCGTCTGATTTGATAGAAAAGATAAGACTTATGGCAGATACTTATATGTTTAAGTTTTTATTTACCGTTCATAAGACAAAAGATGGTGAGGATATTTTAGCAAAAGAATATTTTCAAACTAGAATATGGGAAAGTATAGAGCTTGAAAATATTGATGAAAAAGAAATTAAAGTTTATATAAACAGTAAAATTAAAGAACAAGCGGTAAATATGTTTTGTGATGATGATTATAAATTGATTATGCAATTTACACATGGTAACCTAAGAACTATAAATAAGTTAATGTATAAAGTTTTTGAATTGTTTGAATTTTACGAACATCATCGTCCTAGTATGTTGCAAGAGCCAAATATAAATACTCAAATTATTGAGATGTCCGCTATTGATAGGAAGCTTATAGATGCTTAATGTTTATGAAGTTTTAGAACTTGAAAAAAAATGGCAAGAATACGATAGACAAAAAAAGCAAAATAGCGGTTTTTTAAAAAAACCAAATTTTAAATTATTTGATATATTAAGTAAAGATAAAAAGCTTAATTTATTGTTATTTTGTGGATTGGTTTTAGTTGTAATACTATCTGTTGTATGTTATTATTTATTTTTTTCTACTACATCAAGTAGTCAAAAAATAAAACCAACATCTCCAAAAGTTATACAAGTTAAAACAAACGAAATTTTAAAAGCAG
Source organism: uncultured Campylobacteraceae bacterium (assembly GCA_964646025.1). Taxonomy (GTDB): domain Bacteria; phylum Campylobacterota; class Campylobacteria; order Campylobacterales; family Campylobacteraceae; genus Campylobacter_E. The sequence goes on from CAZYDK010000015.1 coordinate 10,492, forward strand.
AAAAGCTAGAAGAAGAAATCGTTCAAGCTGAAAAAGAAAAGATTAAATTAAAAAATATAAATAAGCAAAATGAAGTGGCAGAGCATAGTGTTTCTAGTGATGTAACACAAGTTGATTCTAGATATAAAATAACCCAAACTACTCTTTTAATGCCACAATATATAGATATTAAAGAAAATTATAACACCGGTGTTAAAAGCGAAGAGAGAAAAAAAAGTGATATTAAACCAGCCAAAACTATAAATGTGGAAGATGATAATGTTAAGAAAAAATCAGAAGAAAAAATAGTTGTTGATGATAATAATAGTATCATCACAGTATCAAATTCGTCTGTTAGCATTGATGATTTGATTGTTTATTTTAAAAAGCATCCTAATGCTAATAATGCGATTAAGATATCTAAAGCATACTTTAATAGCGGAGATTATATCAACGCTAAAACTTGGGCTTTAAAGGCTAATTCTATTGATAAAGACAATGAAGATTCTTGGATTTTATTTGCTAAAGCTAATTATAAGCTTGGCAACAAGCAAGATGCAATAGGTGTTTTAAATGATTATTTGAAGTTTAATTCATCAAATAAAGCAAAAGAATTACTAAAATCAATGCAGCAAGGTATTTTATGAGATTTTTATTGATTGTTTTTGTTTTTATAAATTGTGTTTTTGCCGTTAATATGGAAGATGTTAAAACTTGGATTAATAATAAAAATTATGCTAAATTATGTCATAATAATGTTTTTGATTTAGCAAGTAAAAATAAAGATGAAGGGTTGTTAAGTGTTTATGCTGACGCTTGTTTGCAAACAGATTGGGTAAACAAGCTTTCTTCTGTTGTGATTTTGCTTAGACAAACAAAAGAAGGTAGGCAAAATGCTGTTTATTACTCTACAATTTTATATAAAAAGAAGTTATTATATTTATCTATGATTGATGGTATTGATATTTCTGGTATGTTTTTACCAAAAACTAACTATATCTTATCTGATATTTATGATGCTTATGTTGAAAAAAAGTATGAGCTTAAAGATGGTGTTTATTATTTTTATTTTGGAGCAAATACTTATACTGTAAGCATTGTAAATGAAAATGGATATGATAAATTGGTTTTAAAGTCATATATCAACGATAAATTAATATCAACAAAATCATATTGGTAAGAAGGGAACATGGAAGAATTACAAAAATTGATGGAATTATTGGAAGCAAAATATCCTTCTTTAGCTGCACAAATGAAGTATGTAGACCCAAGCGATGAAGAAGCTAAAATTTCTATGATAAAAATGTCTGTTGATAAAGAAGAGCTTATTGAGCATTTTGTTACTATGCGTATGCAAGGATTTAAAACAGATATTTTAAATAGTGCTTTTAGCGTTAGCAGTAAAGAGCTAAATTTGGCAATTGCAAAAAGACTTCGTTGTGAATATGTTGACTTAGACGCAATAGAAGTTGATTATAAATTAGCAGAAAAAGTTCCAAGCAATATCTTGAGAGAATTTAAAGTTCTTCCTTATAAAGAAGATGAAATAAAAGTTTATGTGGCATTTGCTAATCCTCAAGATTTTGATGCACAAGATAGAATGCAAAATGTTTTCAATAGACAGCTTTTAGACATATCATTTGCAGATTCTAACCAAATAGACAAATATGTCAAAAAAATGGAGCTTAGAGAAAGCATTAAAGATATTGTAAATGAGATTAAAAAAGACCTTAGCGGTGATGTTATGGCTGCACCAGGTCAAGAAAGTTTTGGTATCTTAAAGCTTATTCAAAAGATTTTAGAAACATCTATAAATCAAAGAGCAAGTGATATACATATTGAGCCGACAGAAACAAACTGTATCGTAAGAAGTCGTATAGACGGCATACTTACCGAGACATTTATGTTTGAGAGCGAAATTTACCCACCAATGGTTTCTAGAATGAAGCTTTTATCAAATATGGATATAGCAGAAAAGCGTAAGCCTCAAGACGGTCGTTTTACAGCTCAAGTAAATGATAAAGAATACGATTTTCGTATCTCTACGCTACCTATTATAAATGGTGAAAGTATAGTTCTTAGGATACTTGATAAATCTAAGGTTTTGATTAGCCTTGACAATCTTGGTATGCACCCTACAAACCTAAAAAGATTTCAAGCTGCTATGCATGCTCCGTATGGTATCATTTTGGTTACAGGTCCAACAGGTAGTGGTAAAACAACTACGCTATATGCAGCACTTAATGATATGAAAAGCATTGAAACAAAGATTATTACAGTTGAAGACCCAGTAGAATATCAGCTTGGAATGATACAACAAGTTCATGTTAATGAAAAAGCAGAGATGACATTTGCTGCTGCGCTTAGGTCTATTCTTCGTCAAGACCCAGATATTATAATGATAGGTGAGATAAGGGATGCTGAAACTCTTCGTATAGCTATACAAGCAGCTCTTACTGGTCACCTTGTATTTTCTACGCTTCACACAAACGATGCTGTATCTGCTGTAGCTAGAATAATTGATATGGGTATAGAATCATATATGATAAGTGGTGCATTAACAGCTATTGAAGCTCAGCGTTTGGTTAGAAAGCTGTGTCCACATTGTAAAGAACCTACTATTTTACCAGATGAGCTTATGAAAAAAATTGCTAAGTATTTAGAAGGAGATTATCAATTTTATAAGCATGTAGGTTGCTCTAATTGTGCTCATACTGGATATGCGGGAAGGGAAATGATTAGTGAGATTTTACCTATTAGCGATAGAATTTCTTCTTTGATAGCAAATGATGCTAGTAAAGATGATATTAGACAAGCTGCTTATGAAGAAGGTTTTGTTGATATGTTTCACGATGGTGTTGTAAGAGCTGCTAGAGGCATTACAACTATGGATGAGATATTTAGGGTTGCAAAGGAATGATAAATGAAAGAATTTGATGTTAAGCGTCAAGCTAATGGGGTGATGAAAAAAACTACTATTAGAACTAGTGTTAAAAAAGTAGAGGGTAAAACAAAGACAGGAAATATCAGAAGAGTTGGTAAATCACAGTCTAAGTCTTTAGATATGTTAAATCAAAAGCTTAAAAATAGTCAAATTAGAAGTCTATTTAAACCAAAATTAAAAATTATGGATTTGGTTGCTAGTGTTCGTCAGCTTAGCATTATGACAGATGCTGGTATACCTATACATGATAGCGTAAAAGAAGTTGCAGATACTTCTAAAAACTTAAGAGTAAAAGAGATTTTCAACAAAGTTAGCAATGACTTAAATGCTGGTATGAGCCTTAGTGTTGCTTTTTCTTCGTTTAAAGAAGAATTAGGCGATGTTTTTATCGCTATGGTTGGACTTGGTGAAAATACGGGTAAATTAGGCGATGCTTTAGCTAAGCTTGATTCTATTATGACAGAACTTTATGAAAATAATAGAAAGTTTAAAAAAGCTATGAGATATCCTATGATTACAGTTTTTGCGATTATAGTAGCGTTTATTATCCTAATGGTTGTGGTTGTTCCTCAGTTTAGAGAAATTTTTGAACAGCTAAATGCTCAACTTCCTATGCCAACTATTGTTTTACTTGCGATTGAACATGCACTTAGTAACTACGGGTTATATATGTTAGCTGGTTTGATAGGTTTGTTTTTTGTTTTCCGTTCTGTTTATAAGAAAAATAAAGCCTTTCATCTTAAATGTGATAGGTGGTTTATAAAAGTTCCTGTAACAGGTCCTATTATATTGTTTTCTTCAATGTATAGATTTAATATGATTTTTTCAGAGCTTGTTAGGGCTGGTGTTCCTATTGCGGGAGCGCTTGATACATCGCTTATCACTGTTTCTAATACAGAGATGAAAAGAAGACTTCAAGCTACAAAAACTATCATTCAAAGAGGTCAAAGTTTAACAGAAGCTTTTAAAAGCACATCGCTTTATGAAAATATGCTTATTCAAATGGTTAGTGCCGGAGAGCAAAGCGGTAGGCTTGATGATATGCTTGAAAAGGTTACTGATTATTATCGTGGTAGATTTAATGATAGGATTGACAATATATCTTCATCAATAGAACCTATTTTGATGTTATTTATCGCAGGTATGGTTTTGATGATGGCTCTTGGTATATTCTTGCCTATGTGGGACCTTGGTAGTGCAGTTAAGAGTTAAGGGGTGTAGTAGTGAAAATACAGGGTTTAGATACAATTATAGAAAAAGGCTTAAAACACAAGGCTTCAACGCCACCACTTTTGCCAATAGCAAGTGTTAGCTGTAGGGAGTTTTTGTATTTTGAGCATTGTTACCCTGTAGTTTTTACTAATGAAGATTATCCTAAGCTTGTAGCTTTTTTAGGCTTTTCAAGTTATGGTAAAAACTTAGTTAAGTTTAGCAAAGAATATCCGCCTGTTTTTGCTTCTATGCTACATCCTTTTGTTGTAGATATAGATGAAGATGAACCAAGGCTTTTTTATGTAGAAGATGATAATTTTTTATCAACTAGTGGAGATAATGAGCTTTTTGATGAAAATAAAAACCCAACTAGATTTTTAGAACAAATTATAAAAAAAGCAAGTTCTTATGCAGATGATTTGCTTTATACTAAAAAACTTGCGTATGAGATTAAAAACAGCGGTATTTTAATTCAAAAAAAACTTGAAGTTTCAATCAATGGAAAAAATGGTAGCTTTGATAATTTTTTGATAGTTGATAGACAAAAATTAAATCAATTAGATGATAAGACATTAGCAAATTTTGCTAAAGGCGGACATTTAGAGTTGATTTTTATGCACTTAAAATCACTAATGCATATCAATAATTTTATAAATGTTATTCAAGATAAAAAAAGTTGATGAGATTTTTATTTTTAATTTTAGCCATTTTATCTTTTGCATTTTCAAAAGATAATTTTTGGCTAAGCTATGAAAAAGACAATGGATTTGATGTCGTTAGATTAAATATCGGCGATGATTTTTATATCTATCAAAATAGCATTAAAATTGTAGTTGATAATGAAGATATCACAAATATGCTTCAGCTAAGACCAGCGCAAAAATACAATGAATATGAAGTTTATAAAACAAATATAGATTTTAATATCCCAGATTTTGTTCTTTCAAACAAACGAAATTTAGACATTTATTATCAAGGGTGCACTACTTCAGGGCTTTGTTATCCGCCTTATAAAGCTAGAATTGATATACAAAATTCAATGAATATAATTTATCAAAATAAACAAGATGATATAGATGATACATCTTCAAATACTAGCAAAAACGATGATGAGGGATATTTTGATGGTGGTTTTATCTTAAGTGTTGTAAGCTTTTTTGTTTATGGGGTTTTGATGTCGCTTACTCCTTGTGTTTTGCCTATGGTTCCTATACTTTCTTCTATCATCATACAAAAATCATCATCTAAGCTTTTTTCATCTGTGATATATGTTTTAGGTATGAGCCTAGCATATACTATAGTTGGCGTTTTGGCTGCACTTTTTGGGCAAAACCTAAACGCACTTTTTCAAAGCGATATAGTGCTTATAGCCTTTAGTTTTATTTTTGTCTTTTTGGCTTTTGGGTCTTTTGGTGTATTTAGCATACAAATGCCTATGTCTATACAAGATAAACTTAATCTAAAGTCTTCATCTTTGGCTGGAAATTTGGGTGTATTTTTTATGGGTGTTTTATCAGCTTTAATTGTTGGTCCTTGTGTTGGAGCACCTTTGGCTGGAGCTTTGCTATATATAGCCAACACACACGATGTTATTCTTGGTGGGCTTAGCTTGTTTGCACTTAGCGTTGGTATGGGTATACCTTTGATTGTGATAGGGTTTGGCTTTGATTTTATAAAAAGTGGCGATTTTATGAAAGACATAAACAAACTTTTTGGATTTATAATGCTTGGTGTGGCAAATTATTTTATCGCAAGGGTTTTAAATAACGACACTTATTATTATCTAAGCTATGCAGTTTTGCTTATGATTTTTGCTTTTAGCTTTTCTGTGTTTGGTGAAAAAAAGAGCCTTTTGTCTAAGATTTTTACCATTTTGTGTTTTGTTAGTTTTGGTATATCTTGCGTTTTTATATATAAAGTTAGTGTGTCTTATATCTTTATATATAAAGCTTATAATGGGTATTTTAATAGCAACGATAGTATAGTTTTTGAGCGTGTTTTACTAGAGCAAGATTATGAAAAGGCGTTACAAAATGATAAAGTTATGGTGTATTTTACAGCTAGTTGGTGTGCTAATTGTAAAGAGCTATCAAACACAACTTTTAAGGATATAAACATTATCAACGCTTTAAAAGATTATAAAAAAATCAAGATTGATATAACTAACGCAGATGAATTTTCATCAAGTCTTTTAAAGCAGTATTCTATTTTTGGACCACCTGCTATTTTGTTTTTTCATAATCAAAAATTAGTTTTAAAAAAGATAGGTTATAAAAACAGTTTAGAACTTTTAGAAGGACTTGAAGAGTAAATTTCGTTTGTTTACCGTTAAACAAACGAAATTTAATAAAGTGTATCATTTTCATTTTATATCTAAGGTTTTGTATGAAAAAAATCATTTTTATCATTATTGTTATAGCTTTAGCTTGTGCGTATTTTTTTACTACAAGCAAAGAAGAAGTATCTTTTAAAACAATAAGTCCAAGCATAGGCGATATAAATATCAGTGTAGAAGCTTTAGGCGATGTTTATGCAAACGAGATAGTAAGCGTTGGTGCACAAGCAAGTGGAGAGATATTAGAGCTTAATGTAAATGTTGGAGATGAAGTTAAAAAAGGCGATGTTATAGCTCAGCTTGATAAAGAAAAACAAGAAAACAATCTTAACATAGAATTAGCCAAGCAAACAAGCCTAAAAGCTTTAAAACAACAAAAAGAGCTATCATTAAACATCTATCACACGCAGTATCAAAATCAAGAAAAGCTTTATAAAAAAGGTGCTACAAGTTATGATAATATGATGAAAGCTAAGAATGATTATTTTTTAGCTAAATACGAGTTAGCACAAGTTCAAAGCCAAATTGAACAAAATAAAGTAAGCGTTGATAACTATAAAAAAGAATTAGCCTACACAACAATAACAGCCCCAATAAGCGGTAAAGTTATATCTTTAGTTGCTAGTAAAGGTCAGACAATAAACTCTTCTCAAAACTCACCAACTATAGTAAAACTAGCAGATACGAGCAAACTTGAAGTCAAGCTTTTTATCAGCCAAAACGATGTCAATAAGCTAAAACCAGGAATGAAGATAAGCTTTTATACTTTAGCAGATGATAAAAAACAAAAAACCGCTACGCTAGATAGTATTGACATAGCAGATACCGTTACTGTTGATAATGTTAGCAAGGGTGCTGTTTACTACTATGCTAGATTTTATATCAACAATCAAGAAGATGATATAAAGGTTGGTATGAGCGTTGTAGCAAATATCCAAATCCAAAGCATTAAAAACACACTTTTACTCCCAACAATAAACATAAAACAAGAAAACGAAAAATACTATGTAGAAGTTTTAAAAGATAATGTCCCTACAAAAACCTATATAAAGATAGGCAAAAGCGATGATTTTAACACGCAGATTTTAGAAGGCATTAGCAAAGATGATAAGATTGTGGTAAATACTAGCAATTCATCATCAAAAATGATAGATAGATTTTAAAAATGATTAAGCTAACAAATATAAACAAAACCATAGGCAATGCCAAAATCTTAAAAGACATAAACCTTGAGATAAAAAGAGGTGAGTTTGTAGCTATTTTAGGAAAAAGTGGTAGTGGCAAAAGCACTTTGCTTAACATACTAGGCACTAATGACAACGCAAGTAGTGGCACATATGAGCTTGATGGTCATAGGATAGATTTGCTTGATTTAGATGAAAAAGCTTTAATTCGCCAAAAATATCTAGGATTTGTATTTCAAAAATACCACCTTTTAGCTCATTTAAATGTTTTAGAAAATGTAGCCTTACCTTGTATATATCGTGGAGTAAATAAACAAGATAGAGAAAATGCAGCCATTTTAATGCTTGATAAACTTGGCTTAAAAGACAAGGTAAAAAGCAAGATTTCACAGCTTAGTGGCGGACAACAACAAAGAGTAAGCATAGCAAGAGCTTTAGTAAATAATGCTAATATAATCTTAGCTGATGAGCCAACAGGAGCACTTGATAGTAAAAGTGGTGTTATGGTTATGGAGATTTTAAAAAATCTTCACAGGCAAGGAAAAACCATAATTTTAGTTACTCACGATGAAGAGCTTAGTAAGTATGCTAGCAGGCGTATTTTTATAGAAGATGGAAAGATTTTAAAAGATGAGGTTTTTAACACTACTATCTATGAACTAAGTGAAGAAATCAGCCTTAAAAGTAGTGCTTTTTTAAAGTTTGTAAACAATATAAAAGAAAATATCATTATGTCTTTAATCAACATCAAAAACAACAAACTAAGGTCATTTCTTACTATCTTAGGGCTTATCATCTCAACAATGGCGATTATTTTAACAACCGCACTTGGAAATGGCTCTAAAGAAAACACACTTAAAGAAATAAGCTCCCTAGGAACAAACACGATAACTTTATTTAAAGGGCATAAAATCGGAGATAGGGATTCTTTTAGGCTTAAAAAACTCACTTTAGGCGACGCTAAGCTTTTGGAAAATTTTAATTTTGTAGATTATGTTGGTATAGAAAGCGTTTTGGGTGGAAAAAGTGCTGTTTATCGAGGTATAAATGCCGATGTTGAGATAAGAGGGGTTTTAAAAAACTATCTACTTATACAAGGCAAAGATGTTGATAATGGTAGGTTTTTTACAGATATTGATATAAACGAAGCAAGAAATGTTTGTGTGATTGATAAAAACGCACAAGAAACATTTTTTAAAGGTATTGACCCGATAGGAAAAGTCATCGTAGCAAACAATATACCGCTTAAAGTTGTAGGCGTGGTTGAGAAAGGTAGTGATTTTTCAAAGCATTTTGATATAAATATATATGTCCCATTTACTACTTTGTATAAAAAATTTACAGGCTCAGATGAAGTTCGTATGATAAAAATCAAGTTAAAAGATGGGGCTGATACTGTTTTAGCAGAAACCCAGCTTAAAAACACATTAGCTATCAAGCGTGGGGAAGATAGCATTGTGAGTTTTAACTCAGATGAAATCAAGCAAACGATAGAAAAAATGGCAAACTCAGCTACTCTTTTGATAGCTTGTATAGCTGCTATAGCAATGCTAGTTGGTGGTATAGGGGTTATGAATATCATGCTTGTGATTATCAAAGAAAGAACCAAAGAAATAGGGCTTAAACTCGCCATAGGTGCTAAGGGTGGTGATATAGGGTTTGGTTTTTTGTGTGAAGCTTTGATTTTATGTGTTTTTGGTGCTGTTTTTGGTGCAGTGATGTCTTTTGGTATAGTGCATATTTTCAACAATTTAGGGTTAGAGTTTGTGATGATTGTAGATACGCTAACGGTGATTTTAGGACTTGTAAGTCCTGTTGTTGTTGGTGTTGTGTTTGGATATTTTCCAGCTAGAAGTGCTTCAAAACTTACTCCAGCAAAGGCTTTAGCAGATGATTAGGATTGTTTTTTACTTATTTTTGGCTTTATTTATGTTTGGTTGTGGTGCTAAAAAAATGGATTTTGAGCTTATTAAAAACAGCGAAGAAACCGATGTAAGGTGGTGGAGAGCTTATAAAAATGAAGCTTTAAATCAAAGCTTAGATGAGTATTTTAGTAAAGATTATGAGCTTAAAAACAAAGCTTTAATGCTTGAGTATATAGATATTGAAAACTCGCTTTTAAGAAATTATTCTTTTTCTAATTCGCTAAAAGCAGACATCAGCAAAAGCCTAAAAGCAGACCATTCTAATAAAAGCTTTGGGATAAATGCAGGTGCGGGGTATAACCTTGATTTGCTTGGCAAACAAGCAGACAAAAAAAGAGCCAAAGTTTTAGAAAAAATGGCTTTGCTTGATGATATAAGCAGTCTTAAACAGCAAAATGCGTATAAGATTATAAATATATTACTTAGTAGGCAATACCTTGTAAAACATCAACAACTTTTGATAGCAAAAATGCAAAATCTCTCAAAAATTTATGAACTAGCAAAGTATGAAAAAGATTTAGGAAAGATTTCAAGTAGTGAGCTTTTAGAAGATAAATCAAAACTAGATAGTGCCAAAATATCAGCAGTTTATAATCAGCTTGAGATTAAAAAACTAAACGATAGTTTAGAAAGTTTGGAATTTTTTTATGATAGCGATGATGTTTTTATAAATGATGATGAGTTTTTAAACTATCTAAACTCCACAACTATAAATAAAAGTATGATTTTAAAAAGATTTGATGTTTTATCTAAAAACAAAAAAACCGAGATTAAAAACATATCGTATTTAATCAGTCAAAAAGATATGTATTTTGATATAAAACTTAATGCTTTTTTTAGCTCTAGTTCAAGTAGGGCTAAAAGTATGTTTGATTTTGGGGTGCTTGGTGGGGGTGTTGGGATTGATTTTGGAGTGCTTGATTATGCTAATGTAAAAGATAGGATAAAACTTAGTAAGCTTGATTATATGATGGCTAAAAACGAGTATGAAAACTACATAAAAACTACTTTTTTAACTATGAAAAATCTTGTAGAAAATTATCAGTTTTATCAAAAACTAATGGCTGTAAATGATGATATTTTGAGTTCTTCGCAAAAAGATTTTGATGATAATAAATACAAATATGAGTTAAAAATGATATCTAAAAAAGACTTTTTAAGATACGAAAATTCTTTACTAGATGCCAAAATAAGTCACCTAAAAGCACAAAACGAGCTTGATAAAGCAAAAAATGACATTTTAAACGCTTTTAGTTTTTAGGGCAGGAGTTTGATTTTAGCGGGGTGGGGTGGTTTTGATGATACGGCGTTTTAGCTTGTAAATTTCGTTTGTT
>CAZYDK010000016.1:0-20593 GCA_964646025.1 uncultured Campylobacteraceae bacterium
CATACACAACGCTACAAGTTAAAACCGCGGCTAAACTAAGTTTTATTTTCATAACATTCCTTTCTTAAGGTTTGTATTTATATCATCTTAAACAAACGAAATTTACTAAATTTCGTTTGTTTTGGCTTTATTTTCTTTCAATTCCTTGCCATCCACCACTAAATCCACCTAGATACTCTATCTTAATGGTATTTGATGTAGGTCTTAAAATTTTTGATAAATTACTGTTTTTATTTGTATATATTACACCTAAATCGCTAAAACTTTCTTTACTTAAATTTGCATTCTTTGATTTAAGCATATATCCTATATCTTGACTATCATTACCTATATCATAAGCTAAGCTTACAACTCTAGTATCATCTACATAATATCCATCAGATTTTCTCGTTCCGCTAAAGTCTACTATAGACGCAACTTGAGTTTTTAGCTCTTCAAATGTTTGGTTTTTATCATAACTTGCAAAATCATTATCAAGCCTTACAGACATAAACTTGCCATTTTGATACACAGATATAGGGAATGTTGCACCTACTTCTTCTCTAGGCACAACAGTTTTAGTATCATTGATAGCTTCTTTAAGTAATATATCATTTACTTCTAAAACACCATATTTTAAAACACCTTTTGACTTACTATCATCTGTAACCGCTGGGTCATCAGTAAGTTTTTCTGTGATATAAATAGGCTCTTGCTTGTTGCGCTCTTTTGACATAGATATAGCAAAAGTGTTACCTATATTTGTGGTTTTAAAATAATTATCATAAGGTTGATTATATTTAGTGCTATCTATATCAACACTAAACAAACTATTAAAGCCATTAAAATTGCTTGATGGAGTTGCACCTTTTTTTCTTTCTTTATCAAAATACTTAAGCATATTTATAAAAAGCACACCCTGATAATCAACACTTGGTGAACCCAAATCTTTATGTATAGATGTTGCAAATCTAGCATTCATAGCAGATGATTTTATAGCAAAATTACCAGAATTATTTAAATAATCATACTCATATTTATCACCTCTGCCTTGAATTCTAGTTAATATATCATTTTTTACACAATCGCTATACTTCCATTCTTCAGCAGTTCCTTTATAATGAGAGCAAGCTTTCTCTGCTTGTTGTTGAAAGCTTCCACTTTGTGTATCATAGTTTGTATCATATAGCCATATATTATACTTGCCTTTTGATGAGCTAGGGTCTTTTATGTCAAACCAATCTTTTTCACGCTTGATTGTAGATAGCTCTTCATTACAACCAAAATCAGAGCAACCAATCTTATATCCAACACTATAAATTGGTTCGTTATTTTCATCTACATATTTTTTAACACAATCAAAACTCACATTATAAAGCCCTGAATTATCATATCTTAACGCATCATCTTCATCTCTTAAAAATGCGTATTGATTTCTAGCTATACACTGAGTATTTAAACTTGATGTGAAATTAGCATGTCCTAAAGTAGGTTCTGGATAACAACCATACATACCATCAATAGCCACGTTCTGACCCATGATAAGACCTGTATATTTATCTTTATGTAAACCATTATCGCAAACTATGCCTTGACTACCGTTATTTCCAGCAAACACAACACCAAGCACTCCAACATCATTGCCTTGATATGGGAATTTTAAAGCAACATTTGCTAAAGCTTTACCGTCTTTTCTAACCATATTAACAGGGTTTAGCTCACCAATAACCTTACTTGTAGGTGATGATTTTTGGTTAAGAATATAAGACCTTGCTTGACCATATCTGTTTAAATCAAAAACAAGAGCTACCTTAGTAAGCTTTAAATCTATATGATTAAGGTCTTCTTGTTCTATAAGACTTGAAATTTTAGTTGCATTATATTTTGAATTTTTATCAATCTCTGCATTATAAAACTTAAATGCAAGCTCTTGATTTACATGATACTTATTTGCTTGTAAATGGAAATTACCAGTTTTGGTTACATCTATACCATTTACACTTTGCAACTCAGCATACCCTGGTCTTACCATAAATTCATCACTATTTACTTCAATTGAGTATTTATCCACTAAAAGTTCAAGTTCATTTCCTTGAGCTTGTCTATCACCTATAAAAATAGCTCCTACATCTTTGTTTAATGTAACCTTTTCCGCTTTTATCATAGCTTGTAGGTCATTTTGACCAATTTTGTGGATTTTAAACCTAAACACACCAACTTGGTTTGATTTATTAGCTTTGTTATCAAAGTATCTTACTCTACCTACGTTACTGGTATTTTTATCTGTTTTGCTACCATAAATTCCATAATCTTTTGGGTTTTCGTCTCTGTATACAATGTCGCCAACAGGCGCTAAAGTGAAATGAAAACTATCATCTCCGAACTCAAAAAGATTGTAATGAGTAAGCGGAGACGCTATTAAAGATGGGTCTGTTTCTTGTGTAAATTGTCCCAAATCAAAGAAATTTTTACTTGAGTAATGACAATATCTTGTCCCTTCACTAGCTTCAGGCCAATAGTTAAATGTGCATCTGTTTGGATGTATAACTCTTCCTAAATCTTCCCAACCACCATTTGGAGTTTTTTTCTGTAAAATTATCTTAACCATTGTTTTTTTAAGTTCTTTGTCTGACGAGCTTTTTGGGTCAAATTTTTTCAAAATACTAAACTGAGCACCACTATCAACAACAATAGATTGTTTTTGATGAACCAAACCTGATACTTGTGTGTATATAGTATCAGCTACTTCTTTTTGTGATTTTCTAGATACTATCTCTACCTTTGTGTTATCTACTATCTTTTCTCCAAGAACAATCCTAAACTGTTTATCAAATGGCACTATACGACCTGTTTTTGGGTCTTTAATGTTTTTAAGTCTTACAATAAAGCTTGTGCCTAAAAGATTACCATCATCTTCTTCTTTTGCTAAAATAGCTTTAAACTTTGAAGCTACTAATTTTAAGTTGCCTATATAAGCTTGTTTTTCATTATCGTATCTTATCTTAAACTCAACCTTAGCTTCTCCCATAGCGTTTAGGGTGTTATTTTCTGCTGCTCCTCTTTTTCCTTTTATACCAGCATTGTTCATATATGCGGTGCCACCAAGCCCACCAGGTTTTGCACCACCAGTAACTTCGTTATATGAACCTCTACCTGCTGAAAAGCTAGAATAATACTCGCCCTTATTTGTAGTTTTTGTAAAATCATACGCATATCCACCGTGATATATAGAAACAATATCCGCTTGTATGTCTAAATCTTCGCCTTTATCATTAAATGGATTTTTCCTTAAAGGCATATCACTATCTCCAACCATTAGCTTAAGCACATCAACACCAGACATAACTTCATCATATGAAGTTTTATAAGTATGCATAGGAGTATTTACAATATGTTCATCTGTATTTACAAATGGTTGGTCGCAAACAAACACAGCTGGTGGATACTGAACGTTCCAATCATACTGCTCACCCCAACCACAACGAATGGTTTTTTTAGTGTTTGTTTTTTTATCAAATACTTCATAGTTTCTAGAGTTAAGAGATTTTGAATATACATTAGAGCCATACCAAGTATCCATTTTAAAATCACTCATATCAACTTTTACTTGTGCATTATCTGCTCTTTCTCCAAGCGTAATATCACCATATGCAAAAGGTTTAAGTGATTTTACATCTGTTGGGTCTGGGAAAAAGACTGTATGTAAAACATAATCTACATCACCATTGCCATATCTTTTCATCATATCATCACTTTTGATAAAAGTATTGCCATCTTTTTTAGCATAAGCAAACAATGGTCTTACGTGTATATCTACGCTTGTATCGTTTGGGTCATCTATAGCGTATTGCTTATATACGGTATCGCTTCTACCTGATACATTTGGATAGTTTCCACCATCTTCTTGTATATATGTAGTAATAGGGTCATACATATCATAAGCTAGACCAAAAGCCCTACTATCTGATGTAGAGTTATAAGACACATTGTCCTTAAGATATCTATGACTAAACCAACCACCATCATAAATATAATAAGCATTATCTACATAGTTTTTATTTGGATTGTCATCACCGATTTTATACTTTAGGTTATAATCGCTTCCAACAGGTCCAAAACCAGTAATAAAACGATTTAAAAAATCTCCATGCATTGTATAAACATCTGTTTGATATACTTTTTCATAATCTAATTTTTGCTCTTTAATATCTTTACCAGCACCACCATTCCAAAATCTTGCATATGCTAAAGAACTCCCCGCTTTGCTTTTATAAAAAACACTTTCAAAAATTTGCGGATTTAATAAACCAACAGAACTTAAATCTATCATCATCTTAACATCGCCACCCCTATCCGCATACTTACTATAATATGGCGTAAAAATCTTACTTCCATTATCTTTTTTTCTATATAAAGACTCATTTGCTTTTGCAAAATTATAATCCGATAACGGTGTAAGCAAATCTGGTATAAAATCTAAATCTTGAGTTAGAAAGTATGTAGCAGCATTAGCTTTACCTGAACCTTGTCTTACTGTAAGATAAGTATCTATAACTCCGGTTACACCTGGTAATCTAAATTTATGAATATTTTCATTAAATTTATCCACACTAGACCTTTTAACAGTCTCATCAATTCTAACTAAATCGCCATAAATGCTAAGCTCATTTTCTGTTTCAACACCTTTTTTTACATTAGGAAAAGGAATTTGTTTATTTGATTCTTTAAATGTATATTTGTAATCTATCTTGGTAACAGCACCTGGCATTAAATACTGCTCCATAAATCTATGGTGACCACTACCAGCACTACTACTTGATAAAACATAATTAGTACTTCCATAAGTGCCATAAAAACGCATATTAGAAGGTAAATAAACAGACTTTATAACATCAAGACTATATTTGTTTGCTATCTTTACATCAAAATATTTACCATATGATTGGTCATTGTTGATACTTTCAACTATATAACCTTTAAATTTATCTTCAGCTATGCTTCTTCTATCTTCAGACTTAGTATCAACTCTTAATTCTCCGTTATATCCACTACCATTAAACCATCTTCTACCAGCCCAAGGGTCAACACAATGAGAAGCATACATTGTATCTCCGATATAAGATGTTCTATAAAGCCAAGCTGGAGCATATAAAATATCACTTAAAAGTAGTCCAAAATAATCTTTATTAGCAAAAGTAGAATAATTATCATTTGGTGTATTTTCAAGCCCTACTGCACTAGCGCCTTTTATAGTATATAAAATAAATCTATTACATATGCCATTATCATCTCCTAGCGAAATATTATTTCTATAAATATTTGCAGGATTAACATTAGCGTAAACTCCATTCGATAGACGCCCATTGTAATTTATAAGCTCATTTGAGTGCCAATTACCATCAAAAGCATACAAACCACTGATTGCAACCATTGATAACATAAGGCTTTTACATACTCTCATGTGTTTCCTTTTTTTAAATGTATTTACTTTTAAAAACATATAGATAAAATAGCTAAATTTTATATAAAAAATACTAATAAAACTTTAAATTCCTTAAAAACAATATGTTTTTAAAAGCAAATCGTAATCTTTTGCCTTAATATTTGGTAAAATCCTTTCAATATATGTTTGATTATAAATCTTAAAACTTGTTTGATATATAGGATGCAAAGAGTTTTTAAACC
This sequence comes from uncultured Campylobacteraceae bacterium, assembly GCA_964646025.1. Lineage (GTDB taxonomy): Bacteria > Campylobacterota > Campylobacteria > Campylobacterales > Campylobacteraceae > Campylobacter_E. The sequence goes on from CAZYDK010000016.1 coordinate 5,665, forward strand.
TTTGAATTAAATCAGATGATTTTTTAACAAGCTTAACATCAACCATACAAACCTTATAAGATGGTGTTATGGTAAATCTTAAAACCACATTGTTAGAATATAACAACTTTTGATTTTTAATAATCTCAACTTCTCTAGGGCGAATATTTTTATCAAGTGCAACATACCCCACAACACCTATTGGAATAATCATAATCAAAGAAAAAAACAATAATAGTAAAGAATAAACAGTATTTACCCTAATCCATAAAACAACGCCAACAATGATTATAAACAGCATAAAAACCCCAAAGAAAAAAAGATAGTCTAAAGGGTATAAATTATGGATATAAAATAATAATTTTTCTTTATTCATCAACTTGCCTAAAAGTATTTTGGTAGTTTAATATCGTATTTTTTTAATTTGTATTAAATTTCGTTTGTTTAAAGGCTCAAACAAACGAAATTTGTAAATTATTTGCATTCAAAAGTGATATTTGCTTTTAATTTATGGTCTTTTTGCTTAACAATTGGCATATCATAAGATGTTTCAGCATACATAGCTTTATTTAAATACCCATTTACATCAAACAAAACATTTGTAATTTTACAATCTTTACTAAGCTTACTAGAATACTCCAAAGATAGCTTATCTGCATTATCTAAAACTTTATTATAAAGTTTATCTTGAGTTTTAGCAAGCATATCATCACTTAAAACAGGGCGGATTGATGGTATTGATAAGCTTATATATTTATCATCTTTGGTAATTTCTTTAAGTGATGATAAAAGATTTTTATACTCATCGCTTTGTGCTGCTTTAAACCTACAATCAAAACCAGCATTAAATCTATATCCGCTAGGAACAGCCAAACCGTCCTTATAAGCATAATTTGGCTCTAAAGAATAACTTCCGCCGCTGCAAATATTTGATTTTTTAACTTCTGCTAAAACGCTAGAAAAAATACTTTCTATATTTTTTCTATCTTCTTCGCTTAAATCTTGATTTGTACTTAAAAACTTACTAGCACTAAATCTTGGATAACTTACAAACTCATCATAACTTATCACTTCACTAGCTTCCACATCTCTTATAATGCTTATTTTGTTTTGTACCACAAAAATATCAAACGCTTTTGTAACAAAAAGCCCAAAAATAAAAAACAACAAAAACCCTATACCGACAAAAAAACCTTTTAAAAATTGCTTCATAAAAAATCCTTATTTTGAAAAATAAGTATATTATCAAAGATTTTTAAACAAAAAAATAAATCAAATGAAGGTAAAAAGAAGTGGTGACCCATACGAGACTCGAACTCGTGTTACCGCCGTGAAAGGGCGATGTCCTAACCGCTAGACGAATGGGCCACTTCGTAGATAAAATAAAACTTGCATTTTATCTTTGTTTTCTTTAAAGCAGTTTAAAGTATAAAAATATAGTTATTTTTTAGAAGAATTAATAAAATCTTCCATTTCATAAAAACCACTAGGCTGATTTTTAAGCCAAAAAGCTATACTAACAGCACCTTTAGCAAAAGTTTTTCTTGATGTTGCATTGTGTAAAAGCTCTATGTACTCCCCATCTCCATAATACCCAACCACATGACGACCAGCTACATCACCACCTCTAATTGAATATATACCAACATCATCACTATTTTTTACACAGTTTTTATCATGTCTTTCATATACCGCAACAGCGTTATTTTTAACAGATTTTACGCTATTAAAAAGACTTATAGCTGTTCCACTTGGAGCGTCTTTTTTATGTCTGTGATGAGCTTCTACTATCTCTATATCAAAACCATTTAAAAGTTTTGTAGCTTCTTTTACTAGTTTGTTTAAAACAGCAACACCTAAAGATGTATTAGAAGAGTAAAAAACAGCAGAATCAATGCTTTTCATCATATCAAAAACACTATCATCAAGACCTGTAGTTCCTATAACAAGTGGGGTTTTTGACTTTAAATTTAAATGATTTTTCAAAAGATTTAAAGTTCCTTCTTTGCTAGAAAAATCAATAACAACATCGGTATTTAAAACCTTTTCAAAATCACCACAAAAAGCAACACATTCACAACCAAGCTCATCTAAAATGAGCTTGATTTCTTTTCCCATGCGACCATTTGCGCCAAAAAGACCTACTATCATGCTAAAAGAGCGTCTATTTTTCCAGCTAGTTCTTTTTTGCTTTTTGCACCGATAAGTGTTTCAACAGCTACACCGTCTTTATAAAGTATGATTGTAGGTATAGAGCGAATTCCATGACTTGCTGCTAAATCATTATTTTCTTCTGTATTTACTTTGCAAATTTTTGCTTTACCTTCATACTCGTTAGCTAACTCATCAATAACAGGAGCAAGCATTCTGCAAGGTCCGCACCAAGGTGCCCAAAAATCAACTAAAACAACGCCGCTAGAAACTGTATCATTGTAATTTGATGCATTTAATTCTATATACATAACATTTCTCCTTACTAAAAATTAAATGAATAATTATATCTTTAATTTGTAAAAACTTTATAAATAATAAACATAAAAAGATTTAAAAACCTATCTTAAAACTATCTGTAATTTTTACAACATCAAACGGATATGTAATTTTTAAAACCTCGTTTATAACTTTAACTTCATCGCCACAAATCTCAAGAGCACAACCCTCAGGAAGTGCATATATAACATCTTTTTGATTTAAGATTAGATATTCTTCAAGCCTTTCTTCTCTACTTTCACCGTTATGACCTGGAATTTTACCACCTATAAAATGTGGGTTTATCTGATATGGAAAAATCCCAAAAGCATCAAAGCTTTTTGGCACAACAATAGGCATATCATTTGTAGTTTTTATAGTAGCTCCAGCCACATTTGAACCAGCCGACCAACCAACATACAATGCACCACTTTCAACTTTTTTTCTTATAAGCTCAACCAAATCATACTCATAAAGCTTATTTAAAAGTTCAAAGGTATTGCCACCGCCAACCATGATAGCATCGGCTTTTTGAATAGCTTCTTTTTTATCATCAAACATATGAATACTTGTGATATTTTGCATCAATAAGGCATTTTTTACTTTTTGCTCATACTCACTGTAAGAAATCTTAACTCCAGCAAAAGGGATAAATATGATATTTTTACAAGGTTTTAAAAACTCATTTATCCTATCTTTTGCATGCGTTAAATAACCAGTATCTTTATAGCCAGAACTACTTAAAAGTAAAGCTTTTTTCACAACAAATCCTTATGTATAAAATAATTTACATTATACAAATACTGTTTTATGAAAAATTAAATGGAGTAAATTTCGTTTGTTTGTAGACAAATAATAAAACAAACGAAATTTATATAAATTTCGTTTGTTTGAAATGATTAAGCAAATGTTTTTAAATGTTGTAAAATAGGGTTGATAGATACATTTAGTTTTGTTAGATTATCTTCAAAACTCTCATCGTTTTTAATCCATACCTTAAACCTTAAAACAGCCGCGCTACCGTTATTGCTAGAAATACCAACAAACGGAGCTTGAGTGCTTGCTATACCCTTGATATGCTCATTTATATACGCCAAAGCTTCTTCTATTTTCTCAGCATTAATGTTTTGTTCAAAAATTACACATTTATCATTTTTTACTGATGCGTTTTTGATTTTGTCATTTACAAACTTAGCGTTTGGAATAATCATCAAATCATTTTCTGCTGTGCGAATAAGCGTGTAAAAAAGGCTTATTTCTTCAACTAAACCTGCACCTTGAGATGTCTCAACATAATCACCAACTTTATAAGGGCGTAAAAATATAAGCACAACACCAGCACCAACGTTTGACATATTGTCTTTAAACGCTAAACCGATAGCTAGTGAGCTCGTAGCTAAAATAGCAACAAATGATGATGTATCTATGCCTAAATGTGATAAAGCTGCAATAAATGCAAATATCAAAATCAAAGTTTTTACAACTTTTGATAAAAAGATTGATAATGTCTCATCAATTTTTGCTTTTATGCAAATTTTTGCTGTTAGATTACCAATAATTCTTGATAAATAAAGTCCAACAACAAAAATCAAAATAGCAACTAAAACTTTAACAGAGTATGTTATAGCTACGCTTTTGATTGTTTCAATGTTTATATTTCCTATATCAACTTTTAAATCCATTCCTCACCTTTCTTAATTTAAAAAGAACTTAGCTTCTATACGGCGGTTTTTAGCTCTACCTTCTTTTGTTTTATTGTCTGCGATTGGTCTTTCAAAACCATATCCAACAGCTTTTACACGATTAGCATCAACACCTTCTTTTATAAGCTCAGCTCTTACAGCTTCAGCGCGTTGCTTTGAAATCTTTTTATTAATAGCTGCTTTACCAACATTGTCTGTATGACCTTCAATTGTAACTGTGTATGCTGGATATTCATTTAAAACATCAGCTATTTGTGCTATATCTTGCTTAAGCTCAGATGTGATTTGTGCTTTACCTGTAGCAAAATTTCCATGTAAGGCTATAGTTTTTTCACAACCATTTTCATCCAAAATAGCATTTTTGCGTGGTTTTGTAGGACAAACAAATTTTGGCTCTTGTTTTTTTGGTTCTTCTTTTACCACTTGTTTTGGTTCTTCTTTAACTGGTTCTTCTTTAACTACTTGCTTTGGCTCTTCTTTAACAGGCTCTTCTTTTACAACTTGTTTTGGTTCTTGTTTAGTCTCTTTTTTAGAACTATCACCAAAACCTATATTAAATCCTAAACTTGTTCTTAAATGATGGTCTGCATGTTCAAATTTGATTTGGTCTTTTACTTCTAAAGATATAGCAAATGAATTTGATATATCATATCTAATTCCTGCACCATAGTGACCAAAACCGCCATTTTGAGCGTTTTTATACTCATCGCTAAATTTCTCATAACCAGCACCTAAAATTCCATATAAATTTAGATTATCAGTTATATAGCCACCTTTTATAAAATCAAGGCTTACTCTTGATACATTTGCTTTTTCTAGCTTTTTACCTTCATCATCTTTATGCTTACCTTGAATGCTTTTATCAAAAGTGATAGCTATTTGGTCAAGCAAAGTAGAATTAAGCACATAAGCTCCACGAACACCTATTGAAAACTGGTCTGTTAGGTTTAAATGTCCTTCTGGAACTGAGTAAAAAAACATTGGTGAAAGTTCAAATTTGTTTGTATTTGCTGCAAATAAAGCACCGGCACACGCCATAGCTAATGTTAGCTTTTTCATGAAATCTCCTAAAATAAAATAAAATCGTTATATTAATATGAAGTAGTAAATAAGGAAGGTGTGGATATAAAAATCCACACTTTTTTATATTAACGTTTGCTAAATTGTGGTTTGCGTCTTGCTTTTCTGCGTCCGTATTTTTTACGCTCAACAACACGACTATCACGAGTAAGTAATCCATGTGGCTTAAGTGTTGCTCTAAAGTTAGCATCCATAGCAGCTAGTGCTCTTGAGATACCATGTCTTAAAGCTTCTGCTTGAGCTGAATAACCACCACCTAAAGTAGTAGCTTCAACATCCATTAAACCATCTTGTTTTGTGATAAGTAAAGGTTGAACAACTTTTAGTTTTATCGCTTCGTGTCCGCCTAACCAAGTGTTTAAATCAACACCATTAACTACTATTTTACCGCTACCAGCTTTTACCCATACTTTAGCGATAGCTGTTTTTCTTTTTCCTGTTGCGTAAGTTTTATTTGCCATTATTAATTTCCTTTAACTTGTGCAGTGTGAGGATGCTCGCTACCTGCATAGATTTTAAGTTTTTTTAGCATTGCACGACCTAAAGTAGTCTTTGGTAACATACCGCGAACTGCTAATTTATAAAGCTTAGCTGGGTTTTTCTCTAAAAGCTCACCGAATTTTTCACTTTTTGTGCTTCCAAAATATCCAGAATGTCTATGATAAAGTTTAGCTTCTGCTTTATTTGTTCCTGTAAAATCAGCTTTAGAAGCGTTGATTATCACTACATAATCACCACAATCAACATTTGGAGTATAGCAAGGCTTATGCTTGCCTTTTAAAATTGTTGCAACTTCAGTCAAAAGACGACCAAAACGCTTTCCTTCAGCGTCAAGGATTATCCACTCTCTTTTAACTTCGTTTGGCTTTGTTATTTTTGTCATTGTTACACCTTTGCCAAATAAATTTTTAAAAAACCAAAATTATAAAAACTTTAGCTTAAAGCTCACTTAATTTCAGCTAATTTAAAGTTTTTAAATAGGATTTTTCTTCTAAAGCATATAAAATCAAAGTTTTTATCTCATAAATTTCGTTTGTTTTTGATAAATACCTATCAACCATAGCTTTATAAAACTCAAGTTGCTTTGTGTAGCTACTGCTTTCATCTCCTGTTTTATAATCTATCACATAAGCAACATTATCCTTAATCAAAAGCAAATCTATCCTACCCATATTTTCATCACCATCTACAAAAGCGTATTCTTTATAAGCTTTTGCACCTTTTGTAAGAGCTAAAAACTCATCATTACTAAAAACATTTAAAAGACTTTTTTTAACCCTATCTAATATATGTTTTTCATAAAACCTAAACTCATCACACACAAGCAAAAAAAGCTCTTCGCTAAAGCTATCAAGGTCGCTAAGCTCCATATAGTAGTGAAAACAAAGTCCTATTTTTATGCTGTCATTATCCACAAATGAAGATGGTTTTGCTTTTTGCTTTGGGATTTTGGCTAGGTTGATTTTTTTTACTGGTGGAGCAAATGCCACTTGTGTAGGCTTGTTTTGTAAAAACTCCCCTAAGTCTTTTTTATCTTCTAGCCCTAGCATTTCATAAGAACTACTTTTATCAAGATATATAAAAATAAGATTATTTTTAGCTCTAGTTGCCGCAACATAAGCCACATTTAGTTCATCAAGTGCATTTTTATGCTCAAAAGTGCTGTAAATACTAGAAAAATAAGGGTCATTATCCGCCAAAAAGCCAAAAATCCCACCCCTAAAAATCGGTAAAAATGAGTTACTAGCAAAAGAATAATCCACAAAAAAACTATCGCTTTTTCTTTTTCTAACCTCATCAAAAATAATCACATTTTTAAATTGAAGCCCCTTGCTAGAATGAACGGTCATTATCTTAACGCCAGAAAATTCGCTTTTTAAAAGCAAATCACACTCACTAAAAAGCGTTGATAAAAAATCATCTTTTAAACTAGCCCAGCTTATAAACTCAAGCAAATGCTTGTTTGTCTTTAGCTTAAGCTCTTTTAGCATTTTAAGATATACAAGCCCTGCATTTTCATCTATGTTTATATAGCTTTCATCGTTTTTAGGGCAAATGTCACTTGTTTGGTAAATTTCGTTTGTTTGGTTAGGATTTAAAGCATAGTCTAAAAAGTTAGAAACCTTTAGCCTTTTAGCACCTTTTATGCTTTGTTTTACAAACTCCTCATAAGCTCTATCCCCAAAAACACACCATTTAGCATACTCTAAAAGTAGCCTTACACTTGGTTCATTTACCAAAAGCGTATCGCCTTTTGTGGTAGCTTTTATGCCGTTTTGCTCTAAAAATACTTTTAGCTCGTATGCGGTTTTGTTTTTGCGAGTTAGTATGCAAATATCATCTAAACTTTCGTTATATTCTACAAGCTCATTTATCACACAAAGGCATTTTTCAAAGCTTTCATCTTTGCTACTTTTTATAAACTTCACACAACCATCTTGCTCTTTGTTTGCTTTTGCTAACTCAAAATCAACCCCAAAGTCCCCATAAAGCTTAGAAAATGTATCATTTACATACTCAACGATAAGCCTATCGCTTCTATAATTTGTATCAAGTGAGCTTGATTTAATTTGAGCTAAAAACTCTCCATTTTCATCTTGTCTAAAAGCGTCAAATGTCTCGCTGTTGCCACCACGAAAGCGGTAGATTGATTGTTTTTTATCACCTACATAAAAAAGACTTCTAAGACTATCTTTTACGCCAACTCCACTTAAAATCTCACTTGCTAAAGGCTTTAAGATATTAAACTGGATTATGTTTGTGTCTTGAAACTCATCTATTAAAAGGTGGTCTATTTGCATATTTAACCTAAAGTTTAAAAGCTCTTTGAACCTTTCATCTTGCATTAAAGAATAAACCTTATATGAAACATCGCTAAATGAAAGCGTATTGTCTGCTTTTATCTTGCTATCAAGCGATGATAAAAACACATCCATCATATCATGAACAAACGAAATTTGATTATAAAAAACATCTTTTGCAAAATCTAGCATCTGAGCTTTTAACTCATCAAAAGCTTTTTTAAAACTAGGCACTTCTAAAGCGTTTTTAACATAGCCCGTATTTTCATTTAAAAAAGTAGCACCAAAGATAGAAAAATCATCATAATCTTTATCCAAAGAATTATGCAAATGCTTTGCTTGTAGTGGTTTTTCCGTGCTGTTTTTTACTAAAGTTCTTAGGTTTTGCAAGGCTGTTTTTATGTCTGGCTTGTGGGTTAATTTAGCAAACTTTATATCTTTTGCACCGCTTATAAAGTATGTTTTTACTTGAGAATAAAAGCTATCAAAGCTAAGATTAAACCACTTAAGATGAAGGGCAAGGCTTTTGCATTTATGCTCATCAAGAGATTTTAAAAACTCATCTTTTGTATCATTATCATTACATAATTCAAAATCAGGACTAAGCCCTACATTTGGTGCAAAAGAGCGTAAAATCTTTATAAAAAAGCTATCAAAAGTCCCAACCCTAAGTTCTTCGTTTAAAAAATTATCAAGATATTTATCTCTTAAAGCGATGATTTGTGCAGTGTCATCAATGCCTAGTAGTTTTTTAAGCTCTTCTAGTTCTCCTTTATACAAATACTCATCATTGTCTTTTTTATCAAGACCTACAAAAAGCCCTACTATACGCTCTTTCATCTCTTTTGCGGCTTTGTTTGTAAAAGTTAGCGCTAGGATATTGTTTATGTTTTGCCCCATTAAAACAATGGCTACAAACCTAACGCTTAGTGCAAAAGTTTTTCCACTTCCAGCACTTGCTTCAAGCGCTAAAAAATTCTCAAACTTACTCTTCTTCTGCATCATCTACACCTTTATGTATGATAAAACTAAGATAATCTTCATAATCTTTAAAATATCCCCTACCCTTTTCATCAACAAACTCGCCATCAAAATCAATCTCATCACCAAAAGCTATAATGTCTTTTATCCATTTTTCTATGTTTTGCAAGGCTTGTATGATTTTTTTATCATCATTTTTGCTATCTAAATACACAAAACGCTTTAACATATAAAAAGCAAAATCAGGCATATCATCATAAAAAAGCGAGTAAAAAACAAGCTGTTCTAATGGGTGGGCGTTACTTGTGCTGTATTTATAATCTATAATATAAGGCTTGTTATCAACCAAATCTATCCTATCAACCCTACCTTTTATCTTAACTTTATCTCCATTCAAACAAACGAAATTCTTAAGTTCAAAGTCTTGAAACTCTTTTTCTACATCTAAGATTTTAACGCCACTTTTAAACCGCTCATTTTCTATCTTACTAAACTCATCAAGCTCAAGATTTAAAAGCTCATAATCAAGCTTGTTTATATAGTCAAATATGCTAAATTTCGTTTGTTTGGAAGTAGCTTCATCATAAAATGTTGCTTTGCAAACTTCAAAAAAGCATTTTAAAAACTCATCTTTATCAAAATAATTTTTCCTATCTTCATAGTATTTTTCAAGGCTATTATGTAGTAGTGTCCCAACACTAGCAAAATCAAGCTTATCTTCTAAAGCTCTAGGCTCATTTATGCCTAAAACATATCTTAGGTAGTATTTTTGTCTGTTTGTTACAAAAGCTTTTAACCTTGAATAAGAAAGACTATACTCAAAAAAGTTATGCTTTAAAACCCCTATTTTAAGCGGTTTTGTATTTATATCAAGCTCTCCAAAATCAAAAAGCTTTTCATAATCTTGCTCACTATGGTCATTATCTAGCTCATAATTTAGCTTTTTTAAAAACCTTGAAGGGATTTTTTCATCATCATCAATCGCACTTATAAAAACATGTTTTGCTCTTAAAAACAATCCATAATAATAATGCCTTTGAAGGTTTTCCCTATCTTCATAGCTAATAAGCCCTGATTTTTTGCGAACAACATTGCTTAAAAAAAGCTCATTTATACTTCTTTTTGGCACCACATCATCGTTAAAATCCACAACTATAACGCCATCAAAACTCATACCCCTACTTTCAAGTAGCCCATAAACGCTAACTTCTCCACCACCAACATGACTAATGCTAATACTTTTAATGCTTTGATGAAAAAAGTCCAAAAGCCCTAAAAGGTTAAGCTCTAGGTAGTTAAAAATGACCCTAAAGCTTTCAAGCTCTGTTTTTATGTGGTATTTTAGCTCTTCGCATTCATTTTCTAAAAGTAGTTCTATAAACTCACAAAACTCTGTAAAACTTACAAAAGATTTTGATTTTAGCTCGTTGTATTTGGCTAAAATTTCGTTTGTTAGGTTGTCTAAATAGATTCCGTTTAATGTAAAAACATCTTTATTTTTACTATATTCTAGCTCTTTTTGTAAAAATAAAATGTAGTTTTTATAAAATCTAGTAGTAACGATACTTAGCCCACTTGCGTAGTTTAGCATACCTTTAAAATCAAGCAAACGAAGTAGTTTTGTCTTGCTTTCATCTGGAGTAATGACAGCGATTTTTTGTGGATTTATGCCAAGTGATACTAGGTGGCTGATTTTTTCATAAACCCAAAACGCTTGTAAATAATCATTTGTAAAGGTTTTAAGATATATCTTTGGCATAAGTTTTTCGTTTTTATATGATGATAAAATCTCTTTAGTGTCTATCTCATAATGATGTCCCGCCAAAAACTCACCACCTAAAACCTTACAAAGTGCGTTTTTGTTGTAATCACTTACAAAAAACTTGATTTTAACTTCACAAAACTGGCTTAATCTTTTAAAAAAATCAAGCTCAAAAGGATTTAGATTTCCTTCAAGATGAAACTCTATAAGCTTTTCATCACCCAAAACAGCCTTATTTATCTCATAATCACCTAGCGTTATATCATCATAAAGATTATTTTGCTCTAAGTTTTGTTTATAAAGATTTAAAACCTCTTCAAGGATACTTAAATGCTCATCATAAAAAGCATAAATGTCTTCTTTTTCAATATCTTTTATATCTTTTTTAAAAAATGCTAATTCTTTAAAAAATGAAAATAAATACTCTTTATTTTTTAAAAAACTAAAAAATTCCCCACTAAGACCTAATTTACTAAAAGCCTCGCACTCTACACAAGCTTTATGCATAAGCATTAAACTTTCATAAGAGTTGGCTCTTTTTTTGCCTTTTACTAAGATAAGTTTGGAAAAAAGTTCATTTACAACCATTAGCCGTGGCAAAAACCCCCCGCCACGACTAGCAAAATCTTTTACATAAGCATTTAAAGTTCTTTTTGAACTAAAAACTATCATTTTTTAAGATGCTCAAGATAGCTCATAGCACTAAGTGCTGCTGTTGCTCCGTCTGCTGCTGCACAAACTACTTGTTTTGGAGCTTGTATTCTTATATCTCCTGCTGCAAAAAGTCCATCAACGCTTGTTTTCATAGATAAATCAACCACAACTTCCCCACGCTCACTCATTTTGCAAATAAAATTGCCATTATCATCTTTTAAAACATCATTTAAAACATCAAGTCCAACAAAAGTAAAAATTCCAGGCACTTTTAGGCTTCTTGTGCTTCCGTCGTTAAATTTCACACAAACTTCATTTACACCAGAATTATCGCCTTTTACCTCATCAACAACAGCGTTTAGGATAAATTCTATTTTAGGGTTGTTTTTTGCTTTTTCAACGGTTGTAGCTGCTGCACGAAAACTATCACGGCGGTGGATTAGATAAACTTTAGAGCAGATATTTGTTAAATAAATCGCTTCTTCAATCGCAGTATCACCACCACCAAGCACAGCCACTTCTTTGTCTTTATAAAAAAATCCGTCGCAAGTTGCACAAGTGCTAACGCCTAGTCCAAAAAACTCTTTTTCGCCCTTAAAACCTGCTTTTTTAGGAGTTGAGCCTGTGCAAACGATAACGCTTTTTGCTTTTATAATGCTATCATCATCAAGCACTACTTCAAAATCTTCATTAACTTTACGAACTTTTTTTACGCCGTCGTTTCTTATCTCAAGACCAAAACGAGTAGATTGCTCGCTCCAAGGCATCATAAAAGTCATACCGTCGGTTACTTGTGCTACGCCTGGATAGTTTTCCATTTCACTTGAGCTAGTAATTTGCCCGCCCACCATACCTTTTTCAAACAATACAACATCTTTTGTTCCGCCACGAGTAGCATAAAGACCAGCAGCAAGACCCGCTGGACCACCACCAATAATCGCTAAATTAATCATAAAAAATCCTTTAAATATTAGTTTGATAAGTAGCATTATAAAAATATATATTTAACATAAAGTTTAATAACATTTATCAATTTACACCAAAGACCTTTTTTACAAAATGTAACATTTAAACAATACCCAACATCTAAAAAACCAATTAAAGAGAAATTGTATATCAATAATTGTTACAATTTTACATATAAACTAAACACAAAGGAGATAAAACAATGGCAAACACAGTTACACTAACAAACAACAAAAACAATCAAAGTTATGAGTTTGATATACTAAGTGGAACAAACGGACCTGATGTTATAGACTTTTCAAGTCTTTATAAACAAACAGGAATGTTTTCTTATGATGAGGGGCTTACATCAACAGCAACTTGTAAATCTGATATAACATACATTGACGGAGAAAACGGAATTTTACAACATCGTGGCTATCCGATAGAATGGCTTGCTGAAAATAAACTCTTTTTAGATGTAGTGCATTTACTTTTACATAAAGAGTTACCTAGCGAAGAAAGGCTAAATGCTTTTAGATATGAGCTTAAAAAAAGAAGTTTTATACACGAAGGTATGCATAAACTTTTTGATGCTTTTCCTGATAGTGCTCATCCAATGGCTGTTATGCAAGCAGCAGTTGCAGCACTTTCAACATTTTATCCAGACCATTTAAATATGGATAAAAAAGAAGATTATATGGAAATGGCGGCTAGGATTGTAGCTAAAATCCCAACCATAGCAGCAACAGCATATCGCTATAAGCATGGATTTCCTATGGTATATCCTGATTTAGATAGAGGATTTACTGAAAACTTTTTATATATGCTAAGAGCATATCCATACGACCATGTAAAATTAAAGCCAATAGAAGTAAAAGCACTTGATACTGTGTTTATGCTACACATTGACCACGAGCAAAACGCAAGCACAAGCACAGTTAGAGCAGTAGGTAGCACTCACGCACACCCATATAGCTGTATAAGTTCTGGTATCGGGGCACTTTGGGGACATGCACATGGTGGGGCAAACGAAGGCGTGATAAGAATGCTAGAGCAAATCGGCACACCTGATAGGGTTGATGAGTTTATCAAACGTGCAAAAGACAAAGATGACCCATTTAGACTAATGGGCTTTGGACACAGAGTTTATAAAAACTTTGACCCAAGAGCAAAAGTTTTAAAAGGGCTTCGTGATAAGCTAATTGATGAAATAGGCATAGATACAAACTTTGTAAAAGTAGCAACAAGAATTGAAGAAATAGCGTTAAATGATGATTATTTTGTAAAACGCGGACTTTATCCAAATGTTGATTTTCATAGCGGACTTATCCTAAAAGCTTTAGGCATACCAAATGAAATGTTTGCGGTAATTTTTGTCATAGGTAGAACAGCTGGCTGGATATCTCAATGGATAGAGATGAAAGAGCAAGAAAGCGTAAAAATAGTTCGCCCAAGACAACTTTATACAGGCAATAAAAACTTATTAAAATAAAAACACCAAACAAACGAAATTTGCAAATTAGCCCAAATTTCGTTTGTTTGAATACAAAATCTACTTAAACAAACGAAATTTACAAAAATATCTTTTAATTAAACCTAACTTATATTTCACAACTAACACTGATTTTAAATTACAAGCCAAAATTATAAAACTATACTTGCGGTTCTTTTTCTTTTGTGTGATTTTTTAAGCCTAAGAGCTTAGATTTAAAATTTCACACAAAGGATTTGCATGAAAAAGATTTTTGTCTTTTTTGTTTTGGCGCAAGTTTTACTTGCAAAAGTTTTAATTCAAGGTGCTATGACTAGCGAAACTGATGTTTTAATAAACTCACTTGAAGATAAAAAAGAAGAAAAGTTTGGCTCATATCTTTTCTACACCGGCAAGATAAAAGGCGTTGATGTAGTAGTATCAAAAACGCTAATTGGTATCACAAACGCAGCATCTTCTACAACCATAGGTATCTTAAAATACAACCCCACGCTTATAATCAATCAAGGCACGGCAGGTGGACATAATTTAGATTTAAATGTAGGCGACATAGTGCTAGGTGAAAAAATCTACAATTCTGGTGCATACTATACAGAATATTCAGATGATAAAATAGACCCTTATGCAAAAAAACCAATGCAAGCACCACTCACGCTACTTGATAAAGACAACAATGACGCAAAATCAAAATACTTCACAAGCTCAAAAGATATGCTAGATAAAGCATATAAGTTTTTCAAATCATCAAACACAAAAGCTATCAAAGGCACAATAGTTACAGCAGATGCTTACAACAAAGAAACAAAAATGATAGAGTTTTTAAGAAAAACTTATAATTCAGACGCTGAAGAAATGGAAAGCGTGGCAGTAGCTCAAGTTGCAAAAGCTTTTGATGTGCCATTTTTAAGCATTAGAATAATCTCAAACATAGAGCCAAAAAAACTAAGCTTTGATGAAAAAACAGCGACAAAATGCCAAGAACTTGTTATAGAATTTTTAGAAAAAGAACTTAAAAAATAGGAGAAATTATGAAAAAATTATTATGTGCTTTAATACTTTG
>CAZYDK010000017.1:0-19853 GCA_964646025.1 uncultured Campylobacteraceae bacterium
TCCTAATTTAAAAATGAAAAAGCATTTTACCCCCCCCCATAAAATTACGCTTAAATTTCGTTTGTTTGAAGTATTGAGTAGCTTTAAGCTACTTAAATAAAAAAGATTTTATTTGTTCGTGTATTGCGTTTATCTCATCACTAGCATTTACAGTAAGCGTGTTTATGCCTAATGTTTTTAATGTTTTTTCTATATTTTCTTGAGTTTGTATAAAATAATCAAGCCCCCTTTTTTCTATCTCATCAAGACTTTTATTTGCAAAACGACTTTTAATCGTATCTTGATTAGCTTTTAAAAATACAACCTTATCAAGCTTATAACCATCCATACAAAAAGAATTTACAGATGATAAAAAGTCTATATCAAACCATTTTAAAGCATAAGCTATACCGCTTATATAGCTTCTATCTGTGATGATGATTTTATCTTTGTTTGGCTCAATCACTCTTTTATAATGCTCTGCCCTATCAGCTAAAAAAAGCATTGTTTGAGCTTTTATAGATAGCTTTGTGTTTAAAACTATATCTCTTACGCCTATATCAACCCCGCCTGGCTCTTTTGTAAAAACCACATCATCTTTTAGATAGTTTTTCAAAAGCTCTATTTGTGTGGTTTTGCCAACTCCGTCAATCCCTTCAAACGCTATGTACATTTTTTTCCTTTATATACTCATATACTTTTTGTGGAACAAGATGAGATATATCGCCATTATATCTTTCTATAGACCTAACAATAGAACTTGATATAAAAGCATTATTAAGACTTGGCATAAGGTAAATTGTCTCTATATTTGTATCCAAACTAGCATTAGCGTAATGTAGCTGCAACTCATACTCAAAATCACTCACAGCTCTAAGCCCACGCACTATGACCCTAGCGTCAAGCTCTTTAGCAAAATCAACCAAAAGATTATCAAATGCTACAACCTTTACTCCTTTTATATCATGAAGTGCAAGCTTACACATCTTAATCCTATCTTCTACTTTAAAAAGCGGCGATTTACTATCATTGACAGCTACACAAACAAAAACCTCATCAAACATACTTAAAGCTCTTTTTATAACATCTAAATGACCGTTTGTAATCGGGTCAAAAGTTCCAGGATATAAAGCTCTCATTTTTTACTCCATCTTTTATAAAGATTATTTTCCACCCCCAAACTATCGCACCATTTCCCTAAAATAAAACCCTCCATATCTTTTAAGCTATCACAATCAAAATAAGACCCTAAAATAGGCGGAGCTATTATAGAGCCTGATTTACTAAGCTTTAAAAGGTTTTTTAAATATATATTTGTATATGGCATTTCTCTAGGAGATAAAACGGTTTTTACTTTTTGTTTTTGACATACAAAAAACGCTCTTTTTATAAGTGTATCGCATTTACCGCTAACCATATCGCTAACCATATCACACGATACATAAAAAAAAGCTCCTAAAAAACTAAGATTATTTAAAAAAGACCCGCTAGAAATATTTGCTCCTAAATCATCATCTTTATAAACACAAACTTTTTCAAAAAAATCATCATCTAAAAAAGCTTTCATTTTTTTGCTTATGATTTTTTTATCAAACTTTTTAAATCCTAAGCCTAGCTCGTGTTTTAAAACCTTTTTAGCGCCATTACTTAAAACTAGATGAATGTTAAAATCATCTTTTAAAACATTAGCCATTTTAAGTGCAAGATAGTTTGCACTAGCTCCGCTTATACAAATTAGTATATTTTTTCTCATATTTACCTACAAATTTAACATCAAAACATTTTTATGGCTTTTTACCCTACCATAAAAAATCTTTCCTTCTTTGCTTTTTAGTTTGATTTTTTGCCCTAAATTTCCAGACTCTAAAGCTATCATATCCACAAAAATACTAAGACCACCGTCTTTTATCTCAACCACAACACTATCATTTTTATTTACCAAAAATGTTGTTTTAAACATAGAAGATGTAAAAATTCTATCTTTTTTTATATTTGTTTTACAAATTAGATTGTTTTGTATAGCAAAAATAGCATTTTTTGGGATTTTGTTTATATCTAGCTTTTGCTTTTTATAATCAAATATCCCAACATTTTGTTCTTTTTTCATATCATTTTTTGCCACCAAAACATAAGCATCAGCTACCATATTGTAAGCAAAATATAAAGTTTTTATATCGTTTTGATATCTAAAATCAGCTTTAAAATAACCACGGCTTTTATAAGCAATAATATCCATACTCAAAAACTCATACTCGCTAAAATCACCCACAATCTGTTTTTGTGGTTTTAAATCCATAGCTTTGATAAATATGCTTTTATAATGCTTTGCATACTCATCTTCTAGCTTTTGCTTTAGCTCATCTATGCTACTTGCATATAAAAAACCACAGCAAAAACAAAGTAAAAAAAATCTACTTATCAAGCTCATAAATCTTTATCTCTTGCCCTATTTGCATACTTTGGTCAATGTTTGCATAATGAGTGCATAAGTTAAGCGGACTTATTTGACCGCTTGAAAGATTTCCAGCTAAAAATGATATAAAATGACTATCTTTTATATTACACAAAATCAAATTTTCTCTACCATTTCTTACTTGCACTTCTTCATCGCTTTTTAAAACAACACCTTGCTTAGTATAATCCATACCCATAAGCTTACATAAAAGTGGAATTCCAAAAACACAAGCCCCAAAATAAGCAGACATAGGATTTCCCGGTAACACAAGAACAAAATGTCCATCTTTTTGATAAATCTTAGTTGGACCTGCTGGTTTTATCTTAAGACCACCTATAACACGCTCAAAACCAAGCTCAAGCAAAGCTTCATTCATATAATCTTTATCTCCAACACTAGCAGCACCTATAGTAACTAATACATCATAATTTTCATAAGCACTAAGATTTGCAAAAACCCTATCATACTCATCTTGCAAAATCCCAAGATAACTAGTATCTGCGTATTTATCAAACAAAGTTTTAACCCCGATTACATTTGAGTTATAAACACAATTTGTAGCACTAGCAAA
This sequence comes from uncultured Campylobacteraceae bacterium, assembly GCA_964646025.1. Classification (GTDB taxonomy): domain Bacteria; phylum Campylobacterota; class Campylobacteria; order Campylobacterales; family Campylobacteraceae; genus Campylobacter_E. The sequence continues at coordinate 3,006 of CAZYDK010000017.1, forward strand.
AGGCTCATAAAGTTCTTTTCCACTAGCAAAAATCCCAACTTCTAATTTTTTATAAACCTTAACTTTATAAATCCCTTGAGATGCAAGCATCATAAGTCTTATACTATCAAGCCTATCGCCTTTTTTTAAAATAGGAGTTCCTTTTTTAAACTCTTCGCCTTGTTTTCTTATATTTGCACCGTCTTTTGCGTTTGCTGGGATTAATAAGTTACCGTTATCATCAAAACTAGCATCTTCAATCTTTAAAACACTATCTGCACCAGTTGGAACCTTACCACCTGTCATAATTCTAACAGCATGACCACTTTTAAGCACAACATCTTCAAAATCTCCAGCAAAAACTTCTTTTTGCACTACAAGCGGGGTATTTTTATCGCTACTATTATAAGCAAAGCCGTCCATTGCTGAGTTTGTAAAACTAGGCATATCAAGTCTAGCAAAAACATCTTCGCATAAAACCATACCGTAAGCTTTATCAAGCAAAACTTCACTACTTTGTGGCTTATAGTTTATATGTTTTATGATATTTAATGCTTCATCTATTTTCATTTTAATCCTTTAAGCTATAAATTTCGTTTGTTTGGATTATTTTACAAAACATACAAAAAAACAATATAAAAAAAATATTTTTTTACTCTTGTTCTTTTAGCTTTATTATACTAGCTCCCAAGTCCACAAGCTTTTGGCATAAATTCTCATATCCACGCTCAAGATGATAAATACGATGAACTCTACTAATGCCTTTTGTAGCCAAAGACGCTAAAACTAGTGCTGAACTAGCTCTAAGGTCTGTTGCCATAACATCTGCTGGAGTTAAGTTTTTAACACCATTTACAATAGCTATATGACCATTTAAGCTTATATTTGCTGACATTCTACAAAGCTCACTTACATGCATAAAGCGGTTTTCAAAAAGCCTTTCATCAATCATGCTAGTTCCGTTTGCTATGGTACAAAGTGCCATAAATTGTGCTTGCATATCGGTAGGAAATCCTGGATATTCGCTTGTTTGAATATTTACAGCTTTAAGCCCACCATGTTCATTCATGATTATAAAATCATCGCCTATTTGCATTGTTACGCCCATTTGTTCAAGCTTTTGTATAACTGCTCTTAGATGATTTGGGTTTAAGTTTGTAAGCTTTATAGATGAATTTGTTATCGCTGCAACACACATATAAGTTCCTGCTTCTATCCTATCAGGGATTACTTTTACATACTTTATATCTAAAAGCTCATTTTTACCATAAACTTTCAAGCTATTTGTCCCAATACCGTCAATCCTAACCCCACCACTTACCAAAACTTCACAAAGTTGCACTATCTCTGGCTCAATTGCTGCATTTGTTATAGTTGTAACACCATCAGCTAAGGCTGCTGCCATAAGTATGTTTTCTGTTCCACCAACAGTGATTTTGTCAAAAACTATATCAGCACCCTTTAATTTCCCACTAGCTTTTACATATCCTTCTTCTATCTTGATTTTTGCACCCATTTTCTCAAGTGCCATAAGGTGTAAATCAATAGGTCTAGACCCGATAGCACAGCCACCAGGAAGGCTTACTTCACACTCACCAAATCTAGCTAAAAGTGGTCCAAGTACAAGTATACTAGCTCTCATTTTACGCACTATGTCATAAACTGCTTTTGTGTTATTTATGCTTGTTGGATTTATTTTAGCTGTATTATTTTGCATATTAACAGTAGCACCTAAATTCTCTAAAAGCTTTAAAAGTGTGTTTATATCAGAAGTTTGTGGAACATTTTCAAAAATAACTTCGTTTTTACTTAAAATACTAGCCACAAGCACAGGCAAAGCTGCGTTTTTAGCACCACTTATTTTTACTTCTCCACTTAATTTTTTTCCACCTTCTATTTGCAAATAATACATTTTTCACCTCTTACAATAATACTTTTATGTTTTTATAAAGTTCATCTTGCTTCTTTGCTACAAGTAGCAAAAAATAAGCCATTTTTGGATTTGTAGAACTTAATTTTGACCTTACCTCATCATAAAAATAATAAGGCAAAGAATTTGTCATATTTTTAATCATATCAAAACGAGTGTTTAAAAGTCTAATATCTGATAAAACTTTATAGTTTTTAGACATATTAATACTATCTAAATAAGAATATAAACTAACTAAAGCAGAATTTAGCTCTTTTAATGTTTGTAAAATTTTATGATATTTAAAATAATTTTTTTTGTTTTGACATTCGCTTATTAAGTTTGAAAAATTATGAAGCAAAAGTGATATCTCATTTTGATTTTGTATAAAATCATCATTAAAAAGTTTAGATTGCTTATCAATAATTTTTAAAACATTTGGAATGATATCATCTTCACTTTTAGACGGCCATACAAACCAAGATACTAAAATCACAATGATTAAAGAAATGCCAATATCTATCATACGAAAAACAATTAATCTTTCATAATCAGCACCGATAACAGCAAAAAATAAAGCAAGGTTTGCCATAATGCTTGCTACAGACAAAGTATATGGAAAATGCTTAAAATACATACAAGCAAAATAAGACAAAATCACTACTAATAAAAACAAAAAAGTATCTTTAAATAAAAGTATAAGCAAAAACCCAACTACAAAACCAGCAAAAGCACCAAGCACTGTTTGGATAATCGCTATTTTGGTGCTATTTTTTTTAGATTTTAATAAAGAAAAAACACCTATAGCAACCCATATACCGTGGTCTAGTTTAAAAAACAAAGCAACAAAAACCCCTAAAGCTGCAGCCAAAGCTGTTTTGATAGATAATTTTATATTTTCTTGATTTGCAAATGCTTGTTTAAATGTCGTTATGAAAGATGAGTTTGTAAATTTCGTTTGTTTGTCTTCTAAAACAAGCTCTCCGCCGTTTGCAAACAATTCAAACTTAAAAAATACAACTTCCATAAGTTCGCATAAAATTGGTAATTTGCCTAAATTTTTTACTATTTCATAACGCCTTTTACATAAATGCGGGGTTTGGTTTTTAAAGATTTTTTTAAGCTCGTTTATGTTGTAACATATTTCATCTTGAATGCTTAAAATATGAGAATTAGATTTATTTTTTTTAAAAAAACCATACATAGATACAAACAATGCTCCAATTTCTTCGCATTTATAAAGATAAAAAATAGCAAGTTTGTGATGTTTGATAAAACTTTGGTCTTTTATCTTCACGCTTTTTGAGCTAAAAACTGTTTTTATCTCATTTACATGGGATATAAAAATTGCATTAAAGTTATCAAATTCTTTATCGTTTAGGTATTTTGCCATATGCTCAAGGTCATTAAGTAGCATTAAAAAACTTTTTTTAGTATAAGCACCATATGTATGAAAACTCACGCATCTAAACAAAATCGCAACCACACCACCAACTATCACACCAAGCATAGCTTTATGTATATCAATCGTGTTGTTTTGAGAAAACACCAAAGCACTAAGACATAAGATAGTAGAATAAACATTTACTCTAAATAAATCTAAGCGAATTTGTTGGGTAAAACTAACCCAAAAAACCCAAATAAATGTTGGCGCTACAAGCCAAAGTCCGATTTTATTAAAAAAATCAATAAAATATATAAAAATACAACTGTTAATTATAAGCAAACTCAAATACGCAGCTTTTTTTAAACCGACAGAATCAAATACATTCATATAAAAAATAAACATACAACTTAACAGTGCAAATAAAATATGATAATCAAGGTTTAAAAAATATGCTAAAGCTACACTTATAATAAGAGCAACAATAGCCTTTAATGCATAATAAAAACTAGCATGGCTAGGGTCGTAGATATAAATATATTGTTTTAGTTTTAAAATCATAAGATTAACCCACCAAAAGGTGGGTTTTGTTAATTTTAATCAAGTTGATAACGCTTGTAAGATGGTGTATCAAAATCAATATCATCTAAATTTTCATACCCACCAACAGCCTTTTTCAGTGTCATTACAGGTGCTTGCGGCTTTTGAGCTTCTGCTTTTGCTTCTTCTTTAAGTTCTTGTTTTTTAGCCTCTGCGTCAAAACCAGTAGCAAGAACAATAACTTCAATCTCATCGCCCATACTATCATCAAACGAGTTACCATAAATAAGTCTAACTTTTTTGCTAAGTTTTGTTTGAATATCTTCCATAGCAGCTTCAAACTCAAATAATCCAAGCTTATCTTGATGAGACTTAACATACACGATAAATCCTAATGCACCCTCAATGCTATCACTATCAAGAAGTGGAGACTCAATAGCAAGTTCAAATGCTTGAGATAAAGCATTATCACCACTAGCACGACCTGTTCCTATAAGAGCTAGGCCTTTATGCTCAAATGTAGTTTGAACGTCTTTAAAGTCAACGTTTACATAACCTTCATCAAGAAGCATTGTAACCATACCGCGAACAGCTCTTGATAAAACTTCATCAACAGTTTTATAAGCATCTCTCATAGTTACATTTTTTGGTAAAAACGATGTTAGTTTTTGGTTGTGAATAACAATAACTCCATCGCTTTCTTTTTTAAGCTCTTCAAGACCTGCTTGAGCTATACGATTTCTTTCAGCACCTTCAAACCTAAATGGAGTAGTAACAACAGATACAACCAGCGCACCAGAAGCTTTTGCAGCATTTGCTACTATTGGAGCTGCTCCTGTTCCTGTACCACCACCAAGACCTGCTGCTATATAAACTATATCTGTCTTATCAAGTGCAGCGATAAGCTCTTCTTTACTCTCTTCTGCCGCAGCTCTTCCAACTTCTGGTTTCATACCAGCACCAAGACCTTTTGTTTTTTTGGTGCCTATTGTGATTTTTGATTTAGCTAAAGATTTGCTGATATCTTGTGCGTCGGTGTTTGCAACAATCATATCAACTCTTTCATCAAGGTTATACTCTGCTATCATATGGTTTACCATATTGCAACCTGCACCACCACAACCTATAATTTTTATCTTAACATCTCTTCCAACAGGCTGTTCTTCTAGTTTAAAATCATCCATGACTTTTCTCCCATTTTAGTTTAAAAATACTTCAAAATTGTATCAACAATCTTATCCCAAATCTTTGAAAACCAAGACTTAGAATTATCCTTAGAAACATCAGAATCAAGCATAATATCTTTTATGTTTAGATTCGCTTCATTTTGAGTATTTTTACTCTGCTCGTTAGCAATTTTTGTTCCATTTGTTGTTTTATTTTCTTGACTAGTTATATCATTTGATACTACAGAAGCTTGTGGACTAATAGCTACATCTTGTAAAACATTATTATTAGATGATAAATTATGATTAGCTACTGGCTTTTGTTCATATTTTGCATCTTTTTCGCTAGTGATTATTGTCTTATCTATTTCACTCTTTGTTTTAAATGTGCCATTTGAATTAATTTCATAATTTGTAAAATATCCTGCACCATACATACAAAGACCAAGAACACAAGAATTTGCTCTATCATTTACATAATCTTCAAAGCCTTCAAAGCAATCATATGCACAAGAACCCAACTTTACAGCTTTATTATGAAAAACAGCTCTAGCATACTCTAAAAAATCACACATTTTAGTCATACCACCCGTAAATATCACCCCAGAACCGCTATATCTAGAGTAAAAAGAATTTTCTGGATTTGGCTTTTCATTTAAAAGTCTTAGTAAAAACATCAAAGTTTCTTTTACCCTAGCATACATGATGTGTGATACTGTTTCTATCTTCATAGATTGCATACAATCAGAATCATCTGATTTTGGTGCGTCAATCACTTCGCATTTTGATTTCATTTCTTTAAAACCAAGCTTTATTTTTTCCGCAGAATCTAAAGAAATTGAAACTGCTTTTGATAAATCGTTTGTGATATGATGAGAACCTACTTTTAAATTTAAATGATAAAGAAGTGAGTTTTGATTTTGTATAGATATATCGCAAGTATGACCGCCCATATCAATCACTATAGAACCCATTTGTTTTTCATTATCACCACAGTTAAAAATAGCATTAGCATAAGCAGATGAAACAAGCTCAAATGTGTGTATACCAACTCTTTCTAAAATTTGTTTGATGTTTTGATAATTTGTTATTTTTGATTTAATTATATGAACTTTAACATCTATGCCGTTTGCACTCATACCTATAGGGTCTTCTATGTTTTCTTGAGAATCTATCTTAAATGATACTGGTAAAACATGAATTATCTTATAATCTTCTGATATACCAGCTCTATCTCTAGCAGCTTTGATAGCACCTGATATATCATTTACACTTATCCCATTGCCAAAAACATCACGCTGTATATTAAAAGATGCTTTTTGCAGTTCTGATGTTGTGTATGAGCTTGATATATTAACAACAACTTTTTGATAAGAAGTTGTATTGCAAGTTCTACTAGCTTCATCAATAGCTTTTGATATGCTATTAACCGCTGATTCCATATTAACAATTTCGCCTTTACTTATACCTCTGGTCGCTTGTCTTCCAACCCCTAAGATTCTGATTTTTTTACCGTCGGTTGATGCTATTACTGCTTTTGTTTCAAGCGAACCTAAATCAATAGCTAAAATATTCAATTTACTTACCTTTACCATAATAAATATTTACAGGATATCTTTTTTGCAAATCTTCCAAAACTTCCTCTAACAATGCAGCCTTTTTCAAGCTATCCATTCTTTTTTGCAAAATCTCTCCATGAACTTCTAGTTTAGATGGATTTTCTAAATTTTGCTCTAAAATCTTATACGCCACCGCTTTATCATCAAGTAACACATAAGATTGTTTTTCATTTGAGCTAAGTATACTATTTACAACATTTATAAACTCAACTTCGCTAAGACCTGAAGTTGTTGATTTGGTTGTATCTCTATTGATAAAACCTATATTTTTATAACTACCATTATATGATTTTGCCATTTTTTCTAATTCTTGTTTTGTTTTCACAACAATAAAAGCTTCTTTTGCTTCTTTTTTTGCTTCTTCAAATGTTTTTTCTCTAGACTCATTTACCTTATCAAGTCTTACTATCATATAAGTATCTTTGTATTCAAAAGGTCTAGAAATGTCGCCTTCTTTCATATCGCTAATAAAGTTTATGATATCAACATCATTTATATCAACAACTTTTTTATCAGAAAATTCTTTTTTACCATTTTTTAAAGCTACATAAGAATGATTTGCGTTGTTTTTTATTTGTTTTAAATTTAAAGCTTTAATCACATCATTTTTAGCTTCATCTAAACTTACAATCTCTTCTTTGTCATTTTTAAAATCAAATCTATTTTCATTATAATATTCTTTTATATCATCATCACTATATGTTTGTGTAACCAAAGGCTCTATATAAAAAGAAATTTCGTTTGTTTGAGTTGTTTTATAATCTTGTTTTGTTTTCTCCCAAAACTCATTAAGCTCATTGTCGCTAACATCAACTTTATTTAAAGTCAATGTTTTCAAGCCAACTAAATCTTGCATAAATAAACTACTGTTTAGCATGTCAATTTCTTCTTGATTTGCCTTTATATCAAGCAAAGCAAACACTTTTTCAAGCATTAAAGAGTTTTTAATTTGCTTTTCATACTCACTAGCACTAAATCCGATTTGTTTTAAAGTCTGAAGGTATGTGTTTTTATCAAAAACTCCATCTTTAAAAAACGAACTATCTTGCTTTATACGATTAGCAACATCACTATCACTTATAAAAAAACCCAAATCATTTGCGTAATTTAATAAAAGTTTTTCTTGTATCAAGCTTTTTAAAGCTTCTTTATCTAAACCCATAGCTATAGCCATATCTTGGTCTAAAGAGCCGTTTTGAAACTGATTGTAGTAGTTAAAAATATCTGAATATCTTTTTTGAAACTCTTGTTGTGTTACATTTAGCTTACCAACACTAGCAACGCCAGTAGAACGAGCTATGTTTAAATCAACACTACCATAACCAACAAAACCAGCACCTATAAAAGATATAACACTTACCCATATAGTAACAACAAGATATTTTTTATTTTTTTGCATAAAAGTTATCATTAAATTTCCTTGATAAAACTATAAGAGATTTATTTTATCAATTTTATTTTAATGACACATAAAATATAAAGTTTTTGCAAGGTTAATTTCAAACCTTGCAATTTTGATTAAAGTTTTTCAAGCATTCCGTCAAATGCTGCTTTTGTCCCCTCTCTTACTTTTTGGATTTTTGAACCGATAATGATAAATAAAACAGCGATTAAAAACCCAGGTATGATAGAGTATATAGTCCAAATCTCACTCATCCCACCACTTTCTATAAGTTTTATCATTTCACCTTTATCTGCAAAACCAAAAAGTTTATAAATATTTTCCCAAACCAAAACAACAATAGCTCCAAAACTCATACCCAAAATAGCTCCAAGCCTGCTTGTATTTCTCCAAAACAAACTCACAACTATAACGCTACCAAAACTAGCTCCAAAACCAGCCCAAGCATAACTAACGATGTTTAAAATACTAGCATCTTTATCTCTTGAGATAAAAAACGCAACCACAGCAACTAACAAAACACTAATTCTTGAAAAAGTCATAACAAACTTTGGGTCTGCTTCACGGTTTAAGATTTTTCTATAAAAATCTTCTGCCAAAGTTGAACCCGAAACAAGAAGCTGAGAACTAGCTGTACTCATAATAGCAGCAAGTATAGCACTGAGTAAAACGCCACTTATCCAAGGATTAAATAAAAGTTGGCTCATAACTATAAAAATTCTCTCTGGGTCGTTAAGTGGGGTTCCTGTTTTTTGCAAATACGCAATACCTAAAAATCCCATTAAAACAGCACCTGCAAGACTAATAACCATCCAAGAAATACCTACAAAAGTAGCTGTAGGAATATCTTTTGTGCTTTTTATAGACATAAATCTAACTAAAATATGTGGCTGTCCAAAATATCCAAGACCCCAAGCCAAAGAAGATACAACACCTATAAATGTAAGCCCTGTACTCATAGATAAAAAGTCTTTGCCTGATTGTGTGCCAAATTCTTTTATGATATTTAAGGCTTCAGACATTCCACCTATCTCATCAAGCATAACATAAGGAATAATTACAAGAGCAAACATCATCAAAAGACCTTGAATTAAATCCGTCCAACAAACAGCCTTGTATCCACCCATAAAAGTATAAATTACTATAAGAACCGTTCCTGTTGTTAAGGCATGGTCATATTTAATTGAAAACAAGCTTTCAAAAAGCTTTGCTCCACCAACTAATCCACTTGATATATAAACTGTGAAAAATATCAAAATAACAATAGCACAAATAATTCTAAGTATATGAGAATCATCGCTAAATCTTGTCTCAAAATAATCAGGTATTGTTATACAATCATCTTTTACATCTGTATAAATACGAAGTCTTTTAGCTACAAAAGCCCAATTTATCAAAGCACCAACACTAAGACCTATCGCTATGTATGTTTGACCAAGTCCATACATCAAAATAGCACCAGGAAGACCCATTAAAAGCCAACCACTCATATCAGAAGCCCCTGCACTAAGTGCTGATACCACAGGCCCCATACCTTTATCGCCTATAAAATAGTCTTCTGCTGTTTTATTTTTACGCCAAAAATAAAACCCAATACCAATCATAAGCAAACTATACAAAACAAAATCTATCACAATAGGATAGCTAAGCTCAACAGTTTCTAAGCTATTTACTACAACTTCATCCATTGCACTTCCTTTAAATGTTTAAAAATAAGACATATTTTATAAAATAAAAACGAAGTTATATAAAAAGTAAGAAAATCAAAAGAAGAAAAATTAAAAAGTGTGTAATATCTCCCCAAAAATGGGGAGATATAAATTTTTACTTAAGAATTCTAGAACCTAAGTTTCCATATCTGTGGAAAGATATAGAGCATGCTTGCTCATAATAGTAGTTAAGCAGCTCAAAGCGACCATTTATAAGCGGTTTTACACTAGCTATAACTTTTGCATTTTTTGCAGCACTTTTATAAATAACACTATTTACATCTGGAGTAGCTAGATATCTTAAGCGGTCATATTTGCTTATATCATTTGCAAACGCATTATCATCTTGCTCTATAAACTCTGCTTTTAAGCCAAAGTTTGATAAGTTGTCTTTTACAAACTTAAGCGCATCGCTAGGATTTTCATAACTTACATAAACTTTTACATTGATTGTATTTGCAGCTATGATAATACCTAAAATGTCACTTATAGTATCATCTTTACAAACTCTATAAGCTATGTTTTTTGCGTCATAATATCTAAAGATATTGTCTTCGCCACGAATTTTTACATAATCTTTTTCTTGGCTAAACTCGTTTTTATAATGATAAGCATAACTTTGAGCCATTAAACTAGCTTTTTTAAGCTCATTTTTAACAGCATCATCACCACTAAACGCATCTAATTTTTTAGAAATTTCGTTTGTTTGTAGGTTTCCATCTGCTTTTGTTTGCTCTATATCTAAAAACTGAGCCATATAGTTATAAATACCAACTTTTCTACCAAGACCTATAGCTGATTTTTTCATACCACCAAATGGTTGGCGTAAAACTATAGCACCTGTGCTAGGTTTATTTATATAGCAGTTGCCAACTTCTATATTGTCTAAATAATACTGCCATTCACGCTCATCAAGACTTTCAAACGCACCTGTTAGACCATAACCAGTATTGTTTACAATCTCAATAGCATGTTTTATATCTCTTGCTTTCATAACAGTTAAGATAGGAACAAACAACTCATTTTTATGAGTAAAATCTCCTTCTTTTGTTCCATACTTAATACCTGGGGTCATTATCTTTTTGTTTCCATCTACAAAAGTTGGCTTAAGAGCCCACTCTTCATATGGCTCTAAATGACTTAATGCATACTCAACTTTTTCTTCTGGCTCTTGAGCTAGAGTTCCGATTTTATTTTTAAGAACAAAAGGAGAACCTGTAGCCATAGATTTAGCAGCATCTACAAGTGTCTTTTTAAAGCCTTCATCGTTATAAACCTCTTCTTCTAAAACTAAAAGACTTGTAGCTGAACACTTTTGACCTGAGTTAGAAAATGCTGAATGAATGATGTTTTTAGCAGCACTATCTCTATCCGCTAATCTTGAAACAATCGTTGCGTTTTTTCCACCTGTTTCTGCACTTAGCATTAAAGTTGGGCGAGCTTCAAGCATTTTATAAGCTGTTTCTTCACCACCTGTAAATACGCAGAACTTAACCGCTTCATCAACAAGCAAGTATTTACTTACATCACTTCCTTTGCAAGGTAGGTAAATTAGTGCATCTTTTGGAACTCCTGCATCCCAAAATACCTTACAAACTTCATACCCTGTTAAAGATGAAAGGCTTGATGGTTTATAAATAACTCTATTTCCTGCTGCAAGTGGAGCTGCTATAGTTCCTATAGAAATACCAACTGGGAAGTTCCATGGAGCGATTACCACACCAACGCCTTTTGCTGTAAATTTCGTTTGTTTGTTTTGTTTTTTAAGTTCTCTTAATGAATGTGGATAAAACTCACAAAAGTCTATAGCTTCACTTACTTCTGGGTCAGTCTCAAGGAAAGTTTTACCAACTTCTAAAGCACTTATACCGATTAAATCATTTCTGCGTTCTTTTATGTTTTGAACTACTTTTGCAAAAATAGCATAGATTTCTTCGTGTGATTTTTGGCTCCAGCCACTTTTATCTTCTTTTGCAACTTCTAATGATTTTTTGATTAGATTTTCATCTGCTAGATATAAATCTGCGATTTTTTTATTGTTTACATTATCGCTTACAACAACAGATTTTAAAACACTCTTATCATACTCAACACCAACTTCTGGATAAACTTCATACTCAGGAAGGTTTGTGTATTTTTCTACAATTTTATTTGCCCACTCTCTGTTTGCTTTAAGGATAAAGTCTGTATCTGGCTCATTTACGAACTTATCTGTCTCATAGCTTGATTTTGTATATTGTTCGTTTAGTCTGTTTTGTGTTCTTCTTGTGCTATTGTCAAGCTTATCAATTCCTTTTAAGCTATCTAAGAAGATTTGTTTTTGGCTGTTCCATTTGCTATCACCAACTTTGATGTTAAAATAATGTCTCATGAAGTTATCTTCACTTGTATTTTCATCAAGGCGGCGAACTAAGTATGCTATAGCGTTGTTAAAGTGCTCATCATCACATACTGGTGCATATAGGATAAGTTTATGCATAGATGAGATTTTTTCACTACATCCAAGGCTCATACCCTCTAGCATTTCAAATGTAAAGCAATCTTGTGCACCATACTCTTCCATAAGCGTATAAGCGTAAGCTATTTCAAATATATTGTGGCTTGCGATACCTACTTTTATATACTTAAAGTTTTCATCCTCAAATAAAAAGTGTAACATTTTGTTATAGTTGCTATCTGTGTCAACTTTTTTCTTAAATGTAGGAAGTGCCCAACCACGCTGAGATGCTATGGTTTCTTCACTTTCCATATTTGCACCTTTTACATAGCGGATTTTAATCGCTGGTTTTCCAGCTTTTACACGTTCTTTTGAAAATGCGTGTAGCTTTTTAAGATAATCATAGCTATCTGGAAGATAAGCTTGTAAAACTATACCTGCTTCAATGTCATATTTGTCAAGGCTTTCCATAAACGCTGCAACTGTAAGCTCAAGGTCACGGAATTCTTCCATATCAAGGTTTATAAATTTGTTTTTACCTTTAGCTTTTTGCTCTGCTGCTATAGCATAAAGATAATCAAGTCTTTTTACAATCTCATCTTTTGAGTATTTAAAGTCAATGATATTGATTTGAGAAAATATAGTAGTGATTTTGATAGAAATATATTCTATATAATCAGACTTTAAAGCTTTTTCATACTTATCTAATCTATGTTTTGATTCATCTTCGCCTAAAACTTCTTCACCGATTAAGTTTACATTAATAGTGATATTTTGGCTTTTTCTTTTTCTTGTATGAGCACTAAGTTTTTCTGGATTTTCATCTAAAACCATAGCACTAGTATCTTTTCTAAGATAATTTACAAAGAATGGAACACTCATATTTGGCGCTATACCACCAAAAGTCAAAAACATCTTAAGTAAAAATTTCTCATAAGCTGTAAAGAAATCTGAAACGCCATACTTGTCAAGTATATGACAGATAAGCTCGTATGAAACACCTTTGTTGCCACATCTAAAACTTCTATCAAGAAGCTCAATTAACATAACTTTGTTTTTTGGGTCACGCAAAAGCTTTTCCATTTTGTCATGAAAAGTTTTTTCTTGTTCACTCATAAGAGCATTTACTTGGTTTTGTAAATTCTCAGCTAACGCCAAAGATTTATTAACTAAATTTTCATTCATGTTAATCCTTTTTGTGAAAATATTTTTGTCTATATTAACAAAAATCAAAATAAAGACACACAAAAACCCAATTTTATAAAGATAATAATTATTTGTGTTACTAAAATTAACAGTGTTTATTTTATTTTTAAATAAACTTTAAATATACTACAATCATCAAGTAATGCATTAGTATAATTTGCGGCTGTGTTATTGATTTATTATTTTTATTTTTATAAAATACATTCTCATTTTTATGGGGCAGACTTTGGCTTCGACAGGATTTGAAGACAAATGATGGCATGCCGTTTTTAAGCAACGTAAAAGCTTAACGTTAAAATTAAACGCAAACAAATTAAGATTAGCTCCTGCTTACGCTACAGCTGCGTAAGTTCAGTTGAGCCCCTTTCAAAACCTTTGCTAAACGGGTTTTGAGTTTGGGTCAGATAGTTTAGCTGGTTTTTGGTGCTGGTAACATTAAAAACAAGATTTTACCTTTGCTAAAAGATTTGTTTTGGAAAGTGAGCAGCTTTTAGCGAGATTTTCACTTTTGCTAAGCATGTAGAGGTTGTTTGGATTTGAGTTTTGGACAGGGGTTCAACTCCCCTCTGCTCCACCAGATATTTTTTCCACATTTTAAAAACTTTTTTATCACACATATGACAAATCACTACTATATAGCTTTTTAAATGTATCACAATAAATTATTTTTTATAATATTTTTTAGTTTTATATCAACATATTTATCATATAATCCGTACCTAATTTCGTACCTAAGCTATAAAATACATAGTTCGACTTTAAATTAGGTACGGATAAGGTTAAAATTAATTAAGGCTAGGAGATATGACTACGCTAGTTAAAACAGATACACAAATCAATAATTTAAGAATTCAAAATAAAGATTATTATGCTAAATGCTCTCAAAACTTATTTGTAAAAGTTTCAAAAACAGGTAAAAAAACTTTTATATATAGAGGATTGTTTCAGGGTAAGGAGATAAAAAAGAAACTTGGAGATTTTGGTGTAAATTTTTCACTAACTAAAGCTTTTGCAATCATTAGCGACAAGGAAAAACTTTATAGCATTTTATCAACATCACAAAATAAAGACAACGCCATAAACAACACCTTTAAAAGCGTATGCGATGAGTATATGAAAACACAAGATAACCTCATCAGCCTAAAACAAATAAATACATACACATCACTACTTGAGCGTTTTGTTTATCCAAAGCTAGGCAAAAAAGATATAAAAGATATTAAAAAAATGGAGATTATAGAATGCGTAAGGCTCTTAGAAGATAAAAAAGAAACAGCAAAAAGGCTTTTGCAACTACTAAAACGCATATATCATTACGCTTGTATGTGTGATTATGTAGATAGTCATATCATATATAGCCTTGAGGCAAAAACCCTTGTAGGCGTTCAAAACGTTAAAAACTTCGCAACACTTACAGATGATAAAGACTTAAAAAGGCTTTTTGACATTATCGCAAAAGCGGACATCATAACAAAGTGTGCTTTAACTTTTAATGCACTTACCGCACTTAGACCAGGTAACATTATTAAGCTTAAATGGGACAATATAGACTTTAAAAACTCTTTGCTTATCATAGACGCTAAAGATATGAAAACTAAAAAGCCTTTTTATTTGCCACTTAGCAAACAAGCCTTAAGAGTGCTAGAAATAGCACAAAAGTATAAAGCAAGTGATTATGTGTTTTACTCAAAGACAAGCAAAAGCGGACATATAAGCGATAATACTATGCGTATTTTTCTAAGAAAAAAAGGTATAACAAATGATGAATTTACCCCACACGGATTTCGTGCTATGTTTAGTACGATAGCAAACGATAATAACCACTCAAGCGAGATTATAGAGTTATGCCTAGCTCACGCTGTAGGCGGTGTAAAAGGTGTGTATGATAGAAGTCATAAGCTAAAAGCAAAAAAAGAGCTTATGCAATGGTGGGGGGATTATTTGGAAAAGTTTATCAAGGATTTTTTATGAATTACGATGAATGGAATGAAGTAAAAAAGAATACAAACAAAAGTAAAGAAAAAGCTGTAAAATTAGGCAAGGTATATTGGGTGCGACTAGGTTTAAATATTGGCTCTGAAGTTTATGGCAAGGGTAAAAACTATGTAAGACCTGTGCTTGTGTTAAAATTAATTTATAAAAACTCTTTTATAGGAGTGCCATTAAGCACTAAGACAAAAGACAATAAATCACCTTATTTTTATTCTTTGCTAGAAAAAAATGGAACTACTCAAACGGCTTTACTATCTCAATTAAGGTTGTTTGATACAAAAAGGGTGGAAAATATAGCGAATATAAACATAAGTAAAAACGATTATGAAAACATAAGGGAAAAAATAAAGGCTAATTTAATTTAGCCTTTTTAATACCCTAGCTCTAAGGCTAGGCATCCGAGCCATTATCTTGCGATAAGGGGACAAAACTTGCTATTAAAAGCAATTAAAAGTATTTTAATTAAAAAATATTAATAAAAGCTTAGCTTAGTCATTATGTTTTAGCTCTTACATTAAAATCAATGTTAATTTTTAAACATTAAAGAAACTACAAAAAATGAATTATTTTAAATTAGCCCGGATACTAAGTCCGGGTAGCCGTTGCCGACCTGTCTTCATCTCGTGAAGTATGCAAGTATTATATTTTATAAAAATTAATTTATGTTATATTAAATTTAATAAAATGAAATTTACAAGCTAAATCTATACGCTAAAATGGGGATGGATAGTCACCATCTTTTTGATAAAAAACAAAACTTGCTATCTAAAACAACTAAAGATACCTTAATAAAACATTATAAAAAATGTATTCAAAATTCATTATCAATTTTATTAATTTACATATGCTATTTGCTACAGAACAACCTGTGCAAATTATTGAATATTTTAACGCTACACCCAACCTTACATATTAAATACTTATTATTTTTTTTAAAACAATTAAAACACAAAAAAGTTTGGTCAGCACCTTGTGTTCCACGATAATGGCGTGGTTTAAGTCTGTTTGTTGCCCCTATGGGAATAATACTCCCATAGTGGGTGTTATTTTTCCTTTTGGGGTTGGTTTTATTTTTAAATTAATCTAAGAAAGGTAAAATTATGAAGAAAATAAAATTAATTTTTAAAAAATACAAAAACACCATAGGAAAGTTTGGCGAAGCATTCTTTATTGCAGGAATGATAGATATATTAAAAATGCCAAATGCTACTTTTGGTAGTTTGTTTATTTTGGTTATTGGTGGTATAATAATATTTTTATCAGAAAGGAGCAAATAATGGAAACAATTATAGCAAATATTATCATCTATGGCTTTGGCACATTTGTGCTAATTGGTAGTATAGTAAATTATATTTCTGATAAACAAGAAAACAAAAAACAAGAACAAAAATAAGTTCTTACTCTTAAGTTAGGTTTTAAAGATACATTAGCTTTATGCTAATTGTATCCTCCTAGCTTACTTTTTAGCGTGATTTAATCCGCTCCCTCCGTTCCACCCCATAACT
>CAZYDK010000018.1:0-19356 GCA_964646025.1 uncultured Campylobacteraceae bacterium
AAATAAATAATTATATTTAAAGTCAAAAATATTTTTATACAACAACAGCCAAACAAACGAAATTTAATCAGAATATCTTCTAGCGGTGATGTATTTTGTTTTCCAGTATTTCATATTTAAATTTTGTATCCTTGCTCCACCATGACTTGAAAGATGAACAAAAAGACCATTTGTGATATAAATACCAACATGATATCCATGAGGCGCTGCACCTGTATAAAAAAACACCAAATCTCCCACCTTAAGCTTATTTTTGGCTACAACTACACCGTTTTTCATAAGCTCTACTGTAGTTCTTGGCAACATTACACCAAACTCTTCTTTATAAACAGTTTGTATAAAACCAGAACAATCTGCACCATTTATACTTGTGCCGCCGATAACATATGGGGTGTTTTTCCATTCTTGCTGAATTACATATAAATCATTTTTTTCTATATTAGACAGCTTTTTTTTGTCTGGTTTTTTAATACTTTCTTCTGGTTTGGTAATTAAGATTTTTTTAGGGATATCATCATATTTTGGCTTTTCTTTAAAGACTTTACTTTGAAAACCAACAACAACCATACCATCACCTCCAAAACTTTTAGCAGTCCCTCCATCTCTAAAGTTATTGCCACAAGAAGTGATTAAAAATGGTAAAAACAATAAGAAAAAAAGTTTATAAGGCAACGAATTGCCTTATAAACCAACAGCGTTTAGTGTTTGGAATTTATTCATGTAAATTTGTGCTTCAATCTTTCTCATTGTATCAAGTGCAACTTGCACAACAATAAGCACTGAAGTTCCACCAAAATAAAATGGAACATCCATAAATTTAACTAAAAGCCAAGGTAATGTAGCTATCAAACCAAGATATATTGAACCAGTCAATGTAAGTCTTGATGCAACTTCATTTAAATAAGACGCTGTGCCTTCTCCAGGTCTAATTCCAGGTATAAAACCACCTTGTTTTTTAAGATTTTCTGATATATCTTTTGCATTAAATGTAATTGAAGAATAAAAATAAGCAAAAAATATAACAAATAAAAACATAAAAATATGAAACACATAACCATTTGGATTTAGAAAATCATTTACCGCCATTGCTATAGAATTGGTGCTTGATTGCAAAATCGTGCTAGGGAATGTTAGTATCGCACTAGCAAAAATCGCAGGGATAACACCGCTTAAATTTAGCTTGATAGGGATATAGTTCATCACGCGTCTATTTTGATTTTGCATTATAACTTTTCTTGAGTATGAAATCGGAACGCGTCTTTCTCCAAGCTCTACAAATATAATCACAGCTATTGCCGCAACAATAACCACAAAAATACCTATAACAGCTAAGAAATTCATATCACCCGTATTTACTTTATCAATAGTATGTTTTATAGCACTAGGTATACTAGATACAATACCAGCAAAAATGATAAGAGATATACCATTTCCTATACCACGCTGAGTAATTTGCTCACCTATCCACATAAGTAGCATTGTTCCAGCTAACATAGATATAGCCGCTATAGTGATAAAAGTTGTTATATCAATAGTAATCGCAGCATCACCAGCGGTACCTTTTAAGCTCTGAAGACCTATAGATACACCTATGCTTTGAACTAAAGTTATAACTATTGTTGCAACGCGAATAATTTGCATGTATTTTACCATACCGTCGCGTTCTTTTTTCATCTTACCTATATTTGGGAAAGTAGCAGCTAAAAGCTCCATAATAATAGAAGCTGTGATATAAGGCATAATACCTAATGATATGATAGATAAACGCTCAGCAGCTTTACCGCTAAACATATTAAACATACCTAAAGCATTGTTAGTGTTGGAGTTAAAAAATTCTCTAATAACATCCACATTTACACCAGGTACTGGCACATAAGCCAGCACCCTATAAGCAAACAAAAACGCCAATGTTATATAAATTTTATTGGCTAAATTTTTCATTACTTATTTCCACTCGTTGTTATATTTTCATCTTTGATTTTTGATGCAAGTTCTTTAGCACTAACACCTATAAGTTTGATTTTTTTAACTGAAGTTGAAAACTTATGAACACTTCTAATAGTTTCAAAGTTGATTTCGCTAAGCTCTTTTATAGCTGCAATTTTCTCAACATTGATTACATAAGGCTTTTCAAATCTAGAATAAAATCCAACTTTTGGCAAGCGTCTTTGAAGTGGTTGTTGACCACCCTCAAATCCACGCTTTTCTTTATAGCCTGTTCTTGCTGTTTGACCTTTACCGCCACGAGTAGCTGTTTTACCCCAGCCACTACCTTGACCACGACCTACTCTTTTTGTTTTATGAGTTGAGCCAGGTGCTTTTTGCAATTCGTGTAATCCCATACCTTATCCTTTCAACATACTTAAAGCTTTGATTGTAGCTCTTACAACGTTACCTGGATTTGATGAGCCAAGCGATTTTGTAAGAATATCTTTAATACCAGCAAGTTCAATGATAGGACGGCTAGAACCACCAGCGATAACTCCTGTACCTTCGCTAGCTGGTTTTAACAAAATACGACTTGCGTTATATTTAACTTCTATATCATGAGGTATAGTTTGACCACGAAGTTTTACTTTAATGATGTTTTTAAATGCATCATCAACTGCTTTTTTTATAGCATCTGGAACTTCTTTAGCTTTACCATAACCAACACCTACAAGACCGTTTTTATTACCAACAATTACAAGAGCTGTAAATCTAAAGCGGCGACCACCTTTAACAACTTTTGTAACTCTACCGATATCAACAATTACTTCTTCAAATTCTTCTCTATTGTATTTTTCCATAATAATTTCCTTATAATTTGATACCGTTTTCTCTTAAAGCATCAGCAAACGCTGCTACAACACCATGATACAAATAACCATTTCTATCAAAAACAACTTCTTCTATCTTAATAGCTTTAAGTTTTTTTGCAAAATCTGCAGCTAAAGCTTTTGCGCCATCTTTATTAGATTTTAAACCTAATTTTTTACCATCAGATGCAGCTATTGTATGTCCTTTTGTATCATCTATAGCTTGAACATAAACGCTTCTATTTGATTTAAAAATAGACACTCTTGGTAAAATTTCTGTTCCATTAATTTTCGCACGAACTCTTTTTTTTCTTTTAATTCTTAGTGCTAATTTTCTTTTTAAAATATTTGCTCTCATTGTTCAACCCTTACTTCTTAGATGTCTTACCAGCTTTGCGGATAATACGCTCATCAGAATATTTAATACCTTTGCCTTTATATGGCTCAGGTGGTCTAAACTCTCTAATTTTTGCTGCAACATGACCTACTAATTGCTTATCTGTACCAGCTATAGTAATAGTATTTTTCTCAACTGTAATTTCAATACCTTCTGGAGAATCAAAATTCACAGGATGAGAAAATCCTAAAGCAAGCTCTAAAGTTTTACCTTTCATAGCTGCTTTATAACCAACACCGTTTATTTCTAAAACTTTTTTAAACCCTGTTGTAAGACCTATCACTATATTATTTGCCAATGCTCTATATGTTCCCCAATAAGCTCTATCTTGTCTATCATCGCTTTTTGGAGTAAAAGTGATTTGACCATCTTTTACTTCAACATTAACAAAACCTCTAAAATCAAGTTCTTTTACAAGATTACCTTTTTTAAACTTCAAAATATTAGCATCTAAGCTAACATCAATCCCCGCAGGGATTGTTATAGGCTGTTTTCCTATTCTTGACATATTTTTCCTTTTTATTTGTCTAAGATATTTCTATCAAATGCCATAAAAAGTTTTTATTACCAAATGGTACATAAAACTTCACCACCGATACCTGCTTTATAAGCTTCATCATTGCTTAAAACACCTTTACTTGTGCTAACAACGATAGTACCGTAACCATTTTTAAATCTTTTAATGTCTTCTTTACCTCTATAAACACGACGACCAGGTTTACTTACGCGTTTTACTTCATTTATAACGCTTACGCCTTTTTCATCATATTTTAAAACCACATTGATAAATTTCTTGTTACCTTCTTCAATAACATTAAAATCTTCTATGTAACCCTTAGCTTTAAAAATTCCAACCAAAGCTTCTACAACTTTAGAATGTAAAAGCTTAGTTGTATCTAAACGACGAAGCGCAGCATTTCTTATACGAGTTAAAGAATCTGAAATAATATCATTAATCATCTTTTATCCTTACCAACTAGCTTTCTTAAGACCAGGTATCAAACCCTCATTTGCCATTTTTCTAAGGCAAACTCTACAAATCCCAAAATCTCTGTAAACAGAATGAGGACGACCGCAAATCTGACATCTTGTGTAAGCTCTTGAACTAAATTTAGCAGGACGAGCTGCTTTTGCTATCATTGATTTTTTAGCCATATTACTTTCCTTTTGCAAAAGGCACACCAAATAGTTCTAAAAGCCTAAAAGCTTCTTTATCTGATTGTGCTGTTGTAACAATACTTATGTTCATACCGTGAGTTCTAAGTATTTTATCATACTCTACCTCTGGGAACATCAATTGCTCATCTAAACCAAAGTTATAGTTTCCTCTACCATCAAAACCGTCACGGCTTAAACCTCTAAAGTCTTTAACTCTTGGTAACGCTATAGAAATTAACTTATCTAAAAAAGCATACATGTTGTCTTTTCTAAGTGTAACCATAACACCTACTGGGAAGTTTTCCCTTACTTTAAAACCAGCTACTGATTTTTTAGCTTTAGTTATAACTGCTTTTTGACCAGCTATTAAAGATATAGTATCAACAACGTTTTGTAATACTTTTTGATCTTTAGCCATTTCACCCGCACCAACACTAATAACAACTTTTTCAATTGCAGGTATTAGCATAGGGTTTTTTATATCAAACTCTTTAACTAAAGCTGATTTTACTTGATTATCGTATTTTTCTTTTAATCTCATAACTTATTCCTCAACTTTTGCAACGTTTGAAATATCCATTGGCATTTCTTTATTTATAAAGCCACCATTTGGAGTGTTTTCGCTTGGCTTGATTGCTTTTTTAGCTACTTTACATCCCTCAACAATAACTTGATGTTTCTTAGGGAATACTGCTTTTACAACACCAGTTTTACCCTTATCATCACCAGCAATAACTTTTACATTATCACCTTTTTTAATTTTATACTTAATAGCCATTACAATACCTCCGGTGCTAGTGAAACTATTTTCATAAATCCACCATATCTTACTTCTCTACCAACAGGTCCGAAAATACGAGTTCCAACAGGCTCTCTTTTGTTATCTAGCACAACAGCAGCATTTTCATCAAAACGAATTAATGAGCCGTTTTCTCTTTGAACTTCTTTTTTTGTTCTAACGATAACAGCCTTAACTACCTGACCTTTTTTTATCTTACCGTTTGGTAAAGCTTTTTTTACAGATGCAACTACAACATCACCAACAGTAGCATATCTTCTTTTGCTACCACCTAATACCTTTATACACATAAGTTCTTTTGCGCCACTATTATCAGCAACTACAAGTCTTGTAAAACTTTGTATCATTACTCAACTCCTACTTTTAGGATTGTCTTAAGACGAAAAGACTTTTTCTTTGATATAGGTCTGCATTCCATAGCTACTACAGTATCGCCTACATTAGCTGTATTCTTTTCATCATGAACTAAATACTTCTTAAATCTTTTAACGATTTTTCTATATCTTGGGTGAACAACCTTGCGCTCAACTAAAACACTAATTGTTTTATCGCCTGATTTTTTAATAACTACACCCTGAACTTCTCTTTTAAATGTCATATTTGACCCCTTATTTCATAGCAGAAATTGCAGTATTGATTTGTGCAATTTCTTTTCTTACTACGCGAAGCTCATTTGTATTTGTAAGCTGCATTGTTTTTAACTTTTGTCTTAAATTAAACAAAAGCACCTTCTTTTCTTTTAACATAGCGTTTAATTCTTCTAATGTCTTATCTTTTAGCTCAATATACTTCATTTTCACTCTCTCTTGTTACAAACTTAGTTTTAAATGGTAGCTTACTCATAGCAAGAGCTAAAGCTGACCTAGCCATATCTTCGCTTACGCCTGTCATTTCAAATAAAATTCTACCTGGTTGAATATTCATAACCCATTCTTCAACCCCACCTTTACCTTTACCCATTCTCGTTTCAAGTGGTTTTTTAGTAAGTGGTTTATCTGGGAATACTCTTATCCAAGTTTTTCCTTGTCTTTTTACAAAACGAGTTAAAGCAATACGAGCTGCTTCTATTTGACGAGAGTTAACTCTACCACCCTCTGTCGCTTTTAACGCATAGTCTCCTAACGCTAGTTTCGTACCACGGCAAGCATAACCACGGTTACGACCTTTCATCATTTTTCTATATTTTGTTCTTTTTGGCATCAACATGATTACTTACCTCTTCTTGCTCTTCTTGGCTTTTTAGGTGCTTCTTCAGTTTTTTCTGCTTGAACGCCTTTTTGCAAAACTTCACCTTTAAATATCCATACTTTAATACCTATATTTCCATAAGTTGTATGTGCTTCTGCAAAACCATAATCAATTTTTGCTCTTAAAGTATGAAGTGGAACACGACCCTCAAGATACCACTCTGTTCTTGCCATTTCTGCACCACCTAAACGACCAGCTACACTAACCTTTATACCTTTTACACCAGCTTTTTGTGCATTTTGTATAACTTTTTTCATAGCACGACGAAATGCTACACGCTTTTCAAGTTGAGTAGCAACGCTTTCTGCTGCAAGTTGAGCTGAAGCATTAGCTTTACGCTCTTCTTTGATGTTGATATTTACATCTTTATTCACAAGCTTTTGAAGTTTATTTTTAATAACTTCAACATCACTACCTTTTTTACCTATAATAATACCAGGTCTTGCAGCAACAACTGTTACTCTTAATTTTTTAGCTGTTCTTTCAACTATAATTTGACTAATACCAGCATAATACAATTCTTTTTTCAAGAATGTTCTTATCTTGTAATCTTCGCCAATATTTTCAACCAAATTAGCCTTGCTTGGAAACCATCTTGATTCCCAATTTCTATTTATTCCTAGTCTTAAACCTATCGGATTTACCTTTTGTCCCATCTTACGCTTCCTTACTTTGATTTGCTTTGCTAACTTCAACTAAGATGTGAGAAGTTGGTTTTCTAATACGACTTGCACTTCCTCTTGCTCTTGGTCTAAATCTTTTTAGCACAGCACCAGCGTCAACACGACAACTGCTAACTACAACCTCATTTGGTTCAAAACCGCCATTTGCAACTGCACTAGAAATAGCATTTGCTATATACTTAGCACCTTTATTTGGCATAAATTTTAAACTCGCTAAAGCAAGTTCTGCATTCATACCTTGAACCTCTCTTGCAATAAGTCTTGCTTTTGTAGGTGATAATCTTACAAATTTTATTAAAGCTCTACTCATTGACTATCCTTATTTACCTATCTTTTTTTGAACAGAGCCTTTATGACCCTTAAAAGTTCTTGTAGGTGCAAATTCACCCAACTTATAACCTATGTGATTTTCAGTTACATATACAGGTATAAAACTTTTACCATTGTGAACGTTGAAAGTAAGACCTATCATATCAGGAGTGATAGTGCTTCTTCTTGACCAAGTTTTAATAGGTTTATTGTCATTAGTCTTCTTAGCTACCTCAACCTTTTTCATAACATGAGAATCAACAAAAGGACCTTTTTTCAATGATCTTGCCATCTTACTTTCCTTTTCTTCTTGATATTATTAGCTTATCGCTAGCTTTTTTACGACGAGTTTTCGCACCTTTTGTTGGTTTACCCCATGGAGTTACTGGGTGACGACCAG
Source organism: uncultured Campylobacteraceae bacterium (assembly GCA_964646025.1). Classification (GTDB taxonomy): domain Bacteria; phylum Campylobacterota; class Campylobacteria; order Campylobacterales; family Campylobacteraceae; genus Campylobacter_E. The sequence continues at coordinate 7,793 of CAZYDK010000018.1, forward strand.
AGTTTTTCTTACCCTCACCACCACCGTGTGGGTGATCAACTGGGTTCATAGCGCTACCACGAGTTTGTGGGCGAACACCAAGATGTCTATTACGACCAGCTTTACCTATAGTTACGTTAGCCCATTCTTCATTACCAACTTCACCTATACTTGCCATACATTCTGCAAGAACTTTTCTCATCTCGCCACTTTGTAGTCTGATGATTACATACCTATCTTCTTTACCCATAAGTTGAGCGTATGTTCCAGCTGAACGAATTAATTGTCCACCTTTACCTGGTTTTAACTCGATATTGTGAATAATTGTACCAACAGGAATAGCTTTTAATTTCATAGCATTACCTGGTTTTATATCAAGACCACTTTCTGCAGAGCAAACAATATCATCAACTTTTAAATCTCTTGGTTGAAGAATATATCTTTTTTCACCATCTTTATAAGCTATCAAAGCTATGCGACAATTTCTGTATGGGTCATACTCAATAGCTTCAACTCTACCTTCAATACCAAATTTTCTTCTTTTAAAATCTATAATTCTATAAAGCTTTTTAGCTCCAGCTTCTTTATGACGGCTTGTAATTCTTCCGTTGTTATTTCTACCTGCTGCTGATGGTAGCTTTACAAGCAAAGAACGAACACTTGCTTTTGCAGTAATATCATCACTGCTAACGCCTGTCATATAACGTCTACTAGGAGTATATGGTTTATAAGTCTTAATAGCCATTTTAACCTTCCTTACTTTCTAAACTAGCACCCTCAGGTAGCTTCACATAAAATTTCTTAAAGTCATTTCTTTGACCTACGCGGCCACGAAATCTTTTAACCTTACCTTCCATTCTAAGAGAATTTACTCTTAAAGGAACTATCCCAAAATACTCTTTTAACACTTCTTTAAGACCATTTTTAGTCATTTTTGGTGAAGTTTGAATAACTACTACACCTTCTTCGCTAAGACCTAAAGTCTTTTCAGTGTAAAGTATTGTTTTTATATCTGTAATATCTGCCATTTTTAGCCCTCTTTTGTGATAGATGCAAGTGCATTTTTCTCAATAATAACCGCATTAAATACTGACACTAAGTAAGCATTTACTTCAGTAATATCAACTACATAGCAATTTGCAAGATTTCTAAACGCAAGTAATGTTTTCTCATCAAGCATATCTTTAACGATTAAAACATCTTTTACACCAAGCTTTGAAACTATAGCTTTTGCATCTTTTGTCTTACCGCTTTCTACTATCAAACTATCTACTGCAAAAAGTGCATTAGCATTTGCTTTATCAGCTAAAGCTCTTTCAAAAGCTAGTCTTTTTTGCTTTTTATTAATCTTTTGGTCATAATTTCTATTGTTAGTAGGACCAAATGCAACCGCACCGCCTACCCATACGTTAGTTCTTGTTGAACCCGCACGAGCACCACCACGACCTTTTTGTCTCCAAGGCTTTTTACCGCCACCGCTTACATCGCTTCTACCTTTTGTATGAGCAGTATTTGCACGAAGCTTAGCTAGGTATGATTTTACATATAAGTACAAGTTATGTGGATTTGACTCACCAAAAGATGCTGGTAAATCAAGCTCACTAGCTTTTTCATATTTTTCATTTAAAACGCATACTTTCATTTAACAATCCTTATCTTACCCATTGCACCATTAAATCCTGCTACACTACCTTTCAATACTAAAATACCACTTTCTGCATCAAAAGACATAACTTCATTTTTCACAGTGATTTTTTCATTGCCATAATGACCTGCCATTTTGCGTCCTTTTTGAACACGACCTGGCCACTCGCGGTTACCTATAGAACCTGGACGTCTATGGAAACGACTACCATGACTTGCTGGACCACCTGCAAAACCATGACGCTTCATAACACCACTAAAACCACGACCCTTTGAATTAAAACTAACTTTTAAAACTTTAGCTTCGCTAAGTGGAGCTGTATCTATATCACCAGCTTCTGTGTTTGATACAACTAAAGTTGCAAATTTGTTAAACTCTTTGCTTAAGTTGTATTTTTTTTGCTGACCAGCTACACATTTATTTGTGCTTTTACCAAAAGAATAAGCAACAATAGCTTTTCCATCATTTACTTCACAAACCTTTGTGTCAATAAGTTTTAAAAGAGTTACAGGAGTACTAGTTGTTCCAACTGTTCTACTCATGCCTATTTTTTCTACAATATATTCCATCTTTTATCCTTACTTGCCCATTGCACGAACTTCAACACTAACTTCTGGTGCCAAATCAAGTTTAGTTAAACTATCAACGGTATCAGGAGTTGCCGCCAAAATATCAAGCATACGAGCGTGAATTCTCATTTCAAATTGTTCTCTTGAATCTTTATTCACATGAGGAGATTTTAGCACTGTATAGCGCTTAATTTTAGTAGGCATTGGTACTGGACCTCTTATTTCAGCACCTGTTCTCTTAACGGCTTCTACAATTGCCGCAACTGTACGATCTAGAACCCTATGGTCATAAGCTTTTAGCTTTAACCTAATTCTTTCCATGTTTTTTCCTTTTAAAAGAACTCGTTGGCTTTTCGCCAACCCATTAAAGAACATGTAGTTTGCACTACAAAACTAAAATAGGTTCGGTATTTTAATGAAACAGTAATGCTTTGTCAAGTTTTTTTACAATTTTTTGCATTTTTTATCCTTTTTTTAGGGATAAAATTAATGATTAAAGATATAAAAAATTAATAAAATTAAGACATTTTTTTACAAAATACAAAAAACAAAAATACTAAAACAAACGAAATTTAATGAAAAAGTATCTAGGAAGAAAAGTTTGGATAAATTTCGTTTGTTTGTTTTCCGAAATCATCCAAACTTTTGAAAAGTATAAAATTAGTAGTTTTCTTTTAAATCACCATATTGATATTCTAGCTCTTCAAAGCGTTCATTCATATCATATAAAAGTTCTTTAATATTTTCTATCTCTTTATATATCTTATCGTCTGCTACGCCTTCTTCGCTTTTTTTGTTAAATGCTTTTAGCACTTCAAGCTCAGCTCTCATCTTCATAAGTTCATCGTGTAAAAATTCTAAAGTTATGTTAGAATCAACAGCTTCCACCTTTTTTTCTACTGGTTTTTTTGCAGCAGGTTTTTTAGTTTCTGTTTTTGCTGTAGTTTTTTTTGCAGGTTCTTTTTCAGTTGATTTTGTAGTTGTTGTTTTCTTTTTAACTGTTGCCATTTTAACTCCTTATAAACGTTTGAAATCACGAATTGTAAATCATTATGTTTAATATATCTTTAATTTTTTAAAATACCAAAGTCTTTTAACTTTTTTACTATTTTTTTATCTATTAAATTGCTTATTTCTCCTAAAAAATTACCATCTCTATCAAATACATAAACACTAGAGCTATGTGCTACAGAATACTTTAGCTCACTATCTGGCAAAGGAACGATACTATATCTAACACCATAAACCTTTGCTAAATCCTCTAACTGTTTATCTGTCGGTATCAAAGCTTGAGAGTTTTCATAAAAATATCTTATATATTCATTTGTTTGTTTTGGAGTATCTCTATTTGGGTCTATTGATATAAAAATAATTTTTACATCATTTAAGCTTATATTTTTACTTTCTATCTGCTCATCTAAAACACCGCTTACTATATTCATAGCAGATGGGCAAATATCTGGACAAAGTGTATATCCAAAATATATTATAAGATTTTGTCCCCTAAAATCTTTTAGGCTAAAATCTCTAATCACCCCATTTTTATCTTCGCCTTTTATTGAAAAATCATACTTGTTATTTTTCTCATCACTACAAGCACCTAAAAAAACGAATAATAAAAACAAAAAACAATACTTTTTCATATCTATCCTTATAAATTTCGTTTGTTTAGCTTATAAATCATTCTGATATAACATCAAAATCGCCAAAAAGACCTATACTTTTTTCACCATCAAAAAGCTCTAATCTAAATCTCATAATTTTTGTTTGGCAAGTGCTAAGCAAAACCTTAGTTTCATAATCACCATTTTCCATACGCTCAAACTCATCACTAATAGTTCCCATATACATATTAAGCCCATAAATTTGTGCGTTTAAATGCTCATATTTATCAAGATTTTTTATCTTTATAGTTAATTCTTCAAGCATATAAATGGGTCTTGGGGTTATATCAATTAAAATTTTTTTACCATTAAAATCATACTCACAAGGATTTTTAGCCAAATCACACTCAAGTGGCAAAAGCTCAGTAATCAACTCTCTTTTAAATCCTTGTTTTGGTTTTTGATAGCTATCATAAGCAAAAAACAAACCTACAAAAACTACCAAAAACCCAAATAAAACAATATATTTTTTCATAATCAATGATGTTTATGTTTAATCTCTTTTGAAATTATATCTTTAACCTCAACCTTTTCGCCATTGTCAAACTCTAAAGTTAAACTAGCTTTTGTATCGCTTTTCACAGCACTGTCTATCCCTATCACCATAACATGATAGCTTTTTGGTTTAAGCAGTGTTGATGAATTAGGCTCGATTTCAATAAAAGGGATTTTAACCATTTTCATGCTTCCATCATCTTGCTTTAAATGTGTGTGTATTTCTGTTACTCCGCCTAACGTATGTTCTTTTGCGTTAATTAATTTTATAGTCTTATCTGAATTGTTTTTTATCTCCATAAAAATAGCCGTATTTTTCATACCTGGGGCTGTTTGTTTTACATAAGGCTCTTTTATCTCAACAACACCAGCCAAAAGCGATGATACCAACAAGCTAAAAGTTAAAATCTTTTTCATAATTATCTCCTTTGTAGTAAAAAATTAAAGATTACTTACTTAAGGCTTTAAATATCTTTAAATTTTGATAAAAAAAATCATTATTTATTGACGCTGTAACATACTAAAACGATACTACACAGCTTCAATTTAATAGGTTTTTTATATATAAAAAAATAAAATATAAATTTTTTAAAATTATAACCTACAACAAAAGGCACAATGTGAAAAAGATTTTTATAATATTTTTTATACTATGTATAGCAAATGCTAACGACAACAAACTAATGCAAATATATCTTGAAAAAGGCATAAATGCCGTAGAGATAGAGCTTGAAAAAAGTTTATCTAGTAGAGAATTTTGGTTTAATTACCTAAAAGATAAAGATATAAAATATGGTCTTTATAGTAAAAAATCAATGCTAGTGAATGTAAATAAAGAAAAAAAATTAATGGAAGTTTATGAATACAACGATGGCGTATTAACCAAAAAATTCTCACAAGAAGTATTAACAGGTCTTAGGGGTGATAAGAAAGTAGAAGGAGATTTGATAACTCCGGTTGGTTTTTATGAAAGCTTATCACATTTTACACCAGAAGATACATACTATGGTCCTACAGCTTTTGTTCTTAGCTATCCAAATATATATGATAAATATCAAAACAAAACAGGTGGCGGTATATGGATACATGGATATCCATTAGAAGGAGATTTAAGGCTTGATACATTTAAAACAAGGGGTTGCGTGGCACTTACAAATGACCTTTTGCTTGATTTTGAAAAAATAGTAGCAAACAAAAAAACATATGCTTTGATAAATGATAGCAAAGATGCGACATTATCCAAAGATGACGCAGCTATAATTTTAGCAGACCTTTTTGCTTGGCGTTATGCATGGCAAACAAGCGATACAAAATCATATCTATCATTTTATGATAAAAAATTTAAAAGATATGACGGTCTAGAATACGATAAATTTGTAAGCCAAAAAACAGAAATTTTTTCTCGTGGTGGCTCTAAAATAATTAAATTCTCAAACATCAACATAAGCCCATACCCAACAATAGATGATTCTAAGATATTTAGAGTAGCTTTTGATGAGTATTATAAAGCTGGTAGCTATAGTTTTACTGGTGAAAAAAATCTATATGTAACAATCAAAAACGGTAAAATGCAAATAATAGTAGAAAAATAATGTCATATATAACTTTAAATAAAAGCAATTATTTTCATAACCTATCCTTTATAAATAACTTTGTTAAAAAAGAAAATATCATACTTGTTTTAAAAGACAATGCTTACGGACATGGGCTAGAGCAAATCTCAAGCTTGGCGCAAGAATGGGGGATAAAAAAAGTTGCTGTTAAAAATACAGATGAAGCATTACAAATCAAAGATAAGTTTGAAAAAATCATCATCTTATCACAAAATATGAGAGAAAAACTAACCCAAAATCATAACTTCATTTATAATATAAACTATATAGAACATATAAAACATTTTGAAAAAGGCACAAAAGTAGCACTAAAAATAGACACAGGCATGCACAGAAACGGCATAGATATAGACCAAGTGGAACTAGCTTTAAAAATGATTTGTGATAATGGTTTAATTCTTACAGATGTCTTATCTCATTTTCATACGCCTTCTTCTTCTAGCTTTGATACTCAAAAAAAGCTATTTCTAGACTGCAAAAAACAAATAAAAAACTTAGGCTTTAAACCAAGATATCACATACATGCTAGTGGCGGTTTTTTAAGTGAAAGCAACTGTTTTTTAAATAAAGATTTTTTTGAAAAAAACGAAGACTTTGATTTAAGAATAGGACTTTTACAATACGGCTACGCACCACATCTTAAAGAAGTTCTTAGTCTTTACGCACAAAAAATCAGCACAAGAATTTTAAAAAAAGGAGAAAGCGTAGGCTATAATGCTATGTTTATAGCTAAAGAAGATATAAAGATATCTTGCTATGATATAGGATATGGTGATGGGTTTTTTAGGTATAACGGAAAAAATGATTTTATGCTTGCAAACAAAGAAAAAATCATAGGATGTATGTCAATGGACAGCTTTAGCACTATTGACTGCGGAGATGAAGTGTGTGTTTTTGACAACGCTTCATATGTAGCTGAATTTTTCAACACAATTGAGTATGAAATTTTAGTAAAGCTAAACAAACACATCAAACGGTATATAATTTAAAGGATAGATATGACTTTATATAGGCAAATAATGACTCTTTTAGTTTTGTTTATGCTTATTATCGTTATGGGGGTTTCTTATATAAATTTCAAAGCAACGGCTAAATCACTAAACGATAGGCTTGGTATGCTTTTTGACACAAATACGATTTTATTAAAAAGTTCGCTAGGCAATCAAGATGAACTTAAAAAAAGCATTGACGAGGCTTTAAAAAGTGCATATTGTAATGAAATAGCATTTTATGAAGCAAATAATAAACTTGTTTATAGTGCAACATACATATCACCAAACACCCCAGCACCATCTTGGTTTTTAAACCTTATGAATAACATAGGATTTACTAAAATCATACAATCAAAATACATAAAACAAGTAGAAAACGGATACTTTGAATACACAGCAAATCACGATTTTGCATACACACAACTTTATAAAGCTTTTAAAAATAGTCTTATGGTTTTAGTTGTAGTCTGTTTTGCTGGTGCGTTGATATTTTACATACTTTTAAAAAATATATTAAAACCACTAAAAATCATTCAAGCTCAAGCAAAAGCAATACTTTCAAACGAATTTAAACTACAAGAAGAACTACCTACAACACTTGACATAAGAGAAGTTGTAATGGCTATGAATAAAGTTATAAAACAATCAAAAGAATTGTTTGAAAAAGAAAGCGAAACATTTTTAAAGTATCAAGCTCTAATTTATAAAGATACAGAAAGCGGTCTTTATAACAGAAAATATTTTATGATAAAACTAGAAGAATACTTAAAAGATGAAATGTATTCTTATGGAGTTTGCAATCTAATCTCAATCGATAATCCAAATAAAATCAAACAAATTTTAGGATATGAAAAATACCTAAGCATAGTAGATGGAGTATCAAAAATACTACTTAAAAATAAACTTGGAGATAATATAGTTCTTTGTAGGCTCAATGACCTTGAATTTGTCTATATAAGCCCAAGAGAACAAGCAAGTTTCATTAAAGAAATTACAACAGAAACCCTACAAAGCATATATAATTTGCTAGAAAATTTCAACATAAAAGAAAATGTAAACTCAGCAATAGTCCCATACAACAACTCTTTTGATGCTAGTTTTTTACTATCGTGCCTTGATAACACTCTTTTAATGGCTAGAAATGAAAGCAACCTATGTATCAAAATATATGAAAATAGTTGTGAAATACTATCAAGAAATGATTATAAAGAAATCATACTCTCAAGTATAAAAAACCACAAATTTGGTTTTGACGCTGGATATGTCGGTGGTGAGCATGAGCATTATGAAATGTTTTTAAGGTTAATTGGAAAAGATGGAAACTATCAACAAGCAAGTTATTTTATACCTATGGTTAGCGAATTTGGCATAGATGCAAAATTAGATAGCTATGTTTTAAAATACATAACACAACTACTAAAAGAAAACAAAATTCCTCAAGTTAACATAGCCATAAACTTAAGCAAAGGTCTTATAAATTATGAAAATTTAGAAGAATTAGAAAACCATTTAAAAGCAATCAAAACTGCTTCATATCAAAAAATTTATTTTGAAATATCAGACCACTTCAACATAGATATGATAATACTTGAAAAATTTGTAGAACTTTTAAGAAAATACGATTTTGGTTTTGGAATTGATTATTTTATGTTTGAAGAAAGCTCAATCAAAAAAATAGAAATCTTAAAGCCAGACTATGTAAAAACAAGAGGTGGGTATTTAAAAGAACTTTTAAATGGCGAAAATAAAATCCTATTTAAAAAAGCTTTTGATGTGATGACAGGTAGCAAAGATGTTAAAGTTATAGCAACTTGCATTGAAAATCAAGATTTAAAAATTACCTTAGAAAATCTAGGCATAAAAGCCTTTCAAGGAAATTTTATAAGTAAAAATATAAGAATTGTATAATGAAAGATTTTATATTACAAGATTTACAAAAAACAAATAACAAAGATGACGCTATATACCTAAATGGATACAAAAAAGAATATGTTATATTAAAACAAGATGATGTTATCATCGTAAATGATAGTGTTAAAAATAGAGATGGAGCTATATTTTTAACTCAAAGCAATGAAAAAATATGTTTTTTAGATGATACGCTAGAGTATAACAAACTATTTGATATAGCAAGTAACAATCAAGAAAATAAAATAAATGTTTTAGAAGAAAATGAGATTTTTAAAATAGAGCTTTTAAGTGGAATTAAAAACAATATGATTTTCACAAAAGAGTTTAACAAACAAGCCTCAATAAGCTCAAAGCAAATAGGTGATTTTTTAGGAAACAATTATGTTTTAAAAAAAACAATCCAAATAAAAGACTCTCAAAATAAAATCTTTTTTTTAAAGGATATTTTAAAATCACAAAACAAAATCAACCTAAACATAACACTTGAAAACTACGAACAAAGCAAAGATAGCATAGGATTTGATGGCAATATAAACGAAGATTTTATATACAAATATAGTGTTTTTGATGAAAACCTCATCATCACAATTGATATTGAGAAAAATAGTAAAGATGTGTTAGATAGATTTTATTATGAATACACAAGCAATGATGATTTTAAGTGTAAAAAATTTAACATATGTATAAATAACAATATTTTGTATGAGGTAAAAATAACAAAAAAAGGAATGATATGAGTGTAGTAATATATGCTAATGAAAGCTTAGCAACACTTTGGCAAAGTCAACTTACAACACCAACAACCATTATAACCGATAATAAAGAGCTTGAGTTTTACATACAAAATAATAAAGTTGAGTTTGTATTTATACAATCAAGCTTTACATATGAAATACAAATGATTTTATCACAAAACCAAACTATAAAAGTGGTAGCTCTTAGCAACAACCTAACAACAAAAGAATGTTTAAGTTTGTTTAAATTAGGGGTTTTTGCATACATTAGCATATATTCAAGTAACAATATCATCAACTACGCACTTACAAGCAAAAACAAAATAATCCCACCAAATATGATGAGCAAACTCATATCGCTTTTCTTATCATCGCCAAACAGTGGCATAAAACAAAATGTATTAGATACACTACTTGGAATGGATAGATTAAGCAACAGTCAAAAAATCATACTCTTTTTAATGTCAAACCTAAAAACAGATGAAGAGATTTACTCTATTTTAAATATGGAGTTATCAGAATATTATAAAAATATCAAATCAATACTAAGCTTATTTGACACAAAAAATAGAGTTGATTTTGTTAAGTATATATCAGGGGAAAATAGATGAAAATAACAGTTAAAAACATAAGAGGGCTAGCAAAACTCTCATCAAAACCTTTAAATATACTAGATGAGCTAAAATTAGGTGATAAGATAACACTAGAAGAAAACTCAAGCATAACAATTAACAACACACAAAGAGATTTTATTATAACAGAACCAGAATTTACGATAAACGAATGCTTGTTTGATGATATTTTTGAAATCAATCGTTACTTTTTTGATGCTAGAGAAGATTTTATAAACTCCATTATAGAAGCAAATCCAAATCTAGCACAAGAGCATAACAGAAAAAAAACTTTTATACCAAAAGATATCAAAGTTATGTCAAAACAAGAAATTTTAAACATAAACAAAACCCTTAATGAAACAGCAGCAACACTTAATGACTCTATATTTCAAGAAGCTATCAAAATTGCAAAAGAAGGTTCTTTAAAACAAAGCAAACTTAAAAACACTTGGTATTTAAGCAATGATGATTCAAATATGCTAAACAAACAAGAAATAGACAAGATAGCTCAAGAAGAAAAAATACAAGAAATCTCAACCATGCTAACACAAAATCAAACATCATCACCAAAAACATACACTATACATTCTGACATACCAGATAATATAGATGAAATTCAAGAGATGTTTGACACCAAAAAGCTTAATTTTTCAGAAGAAGAGATAATCCAAGCTGCAAACAAACTAAGTGCTTGTAGAGAAAGTGGTATAGATTTAAGAAGCTTTGATGAACCTATAGTAAAAATTAAAGAAGAAAAAACCAAAGAAGAACCACAAGAAGAAATCAAAACAAAAACACTAACACAAGCCCCAACATATGAAGAAAAAAGACACCAAAAAGTATCATCAGATGAGATAAAACAAATGCTTGGGGATTTTTACTATGATGCAAAAAGAGAAGAAACAGCACAAAATATATGCAATTTCAAAGCGTTAAATATGAGCGAAGATGAGCTTATACAAGCAGCAAGAAGCCTTACCTTTGAAAACACAATTAAAGATATAGAAAAACCAAAACAAACAATCACGCAAACAACAACCAAAACAACAATCCAAACAACACCAAAATACAATAAACCAAAACAAGATGTAAGCTCACAAGACATAAGAAATATGCTAGGTGAGTTTAGTAATCAAGCATTTAACATACAAGAAACAGACACGGATTTTTTAAATATAGAAGAAGATGAGATTATAGATTTTGCTAAAAAACTAACAAAAATCAACACAGATGGCTCAAGCACACAAACCAAAAGTATGTTTTTAGCAGATTTAAAGAAAAAAGAACCAGAAGAGAAAAAAGAAAAAATACTAACAAAAGAAGAAGTTTTATCACAACCAAAAGACCA
>CAZYDK010000019.1:0-19195 GCA_964646025.1 uncultured Campylobacteraceae bacterium
TTTTGAGTTTTTAAAAAACTTTCTATCGCTTGAAAATGTCTATTTTTTATACTTAAATAATTATCAAAACCATTTGTTTTATTGTATAAATCATCCTCTTTTGGCTTAAATCTCACATAATGTTCTTTTAAAAGTTCTATAAATTTATAATAGCTATTCATTTAAATATCCTTGTAAAGTATAAAATGTTGTATTATATTAAACACTGCTAGAATTTGACTTAATACATATTTTTAAATCAATAAATTTCAAAAGCTTTTATAAATTTCGTATGTTTAAAAGCCTAGCATGTCACCAAAACAAGTGACATTTGGGCTAATTTGCAAATTTCGTTTGTTTGAGTGCTTTTAAATCCCAAACAAACGAAATTTAGACTAAACTAACAAAACCTATCAAAGCTTTACAACAACTTCACGCACATCGTGGTAAATGTCGCTTTTAGCACTAAACTCCCACTTACCACCGCTGATTTTATCCACAACTATCAACGGACTTAGCGAGTAATCCCCCAAAACCTCACGCCTAAAAGCCTTTTCTTCATCTATACTAAGCGGAGTTTTAAACATATCATCAAAACACCCCCACCTATCCCCATAAAAATCATTTGCTAACTCAAAATCAACCAAAACTATCTCATCTTTATGACAAAAATACATCCCCTTTTGCTCATCTATACTAAAACTTGTGTAGTGGTTTTTGAAGTGAGAGTAAAACATCACATAAGATTTTACGGGCTTTTTGTTGTGCCGAGTTAGTGCAAAAAGTAGCCTATAATTTAAAAACTTGAGCCTTTTTATATCAAATTCCACGCCCATTTCTTCATACTTTGCCACCTTTTCATATACACTTATACGCTCTTCTATGCTACCTGGCAAAACTTGATTTAACACTGGGCTTAGCAACTCATACGCAAAGCCTTTTTGCTTAGATAGTGCATATATACATCCGCAGTAGTTTTGATGATAAAGCTTTGATGATTTAGCTAGAGCAAACTGACGCTGTGTCCCACCACCACTTCTAAAATCAGGTGCAAAAAACTCTATACCATAAGGGTCGCACTCTTTTTGCATAGAAGCTTTTAGCTGGTTTATGTCTTTTTTGGGGCTAGTAAGTAGCGTGGTGGTTAGGCGTTTTAGCCCTAATTTATGGGCTAATTCTACGCTACTTTTCATCCTAACATCAAAGCAAATGCTACACCTAGCACCCTTTTCTGGCTCATCTTCGTATCCACTTACCGCATCTAGCCATTTTCCTAGCTCATACTCGCCTTTGATTAGCTCTATGCCTAGCTTTTTGCATGACCTTGCCACATCAAGATACCTTAGCTCGTATTCACTTTGTGGGTGGATATTTGGGTCATAAAAATACCCAACTATCTTTCCATCATATATCTTTTTAAGCTCGGTTAAAAAATAATGACTATCAACACTACAACAAATATGAACTAGCATAGTTCCTTAAGTAGCCTTTCAACATGCCCTTTAGCACGAACATTTTTATACTCTTTTATGATGTTTTTGTTCTCATCTATAACAAAAGTTGAGCGGATAAGCCCTTCATACTCTTTGCCATAGTTTTTCTTAATCCCCCACGCCCCATAAGCTTTTGCTACTTCTTTGTCTGGGTCTGAAAGCAAAACTTGCTTTAAAGAATGTGCATCTTTAAACTTTGCGTGGCTTTCTACTTTGTCTGGACTTATGCCTACAAGAGCATATCCACGCTTTATAAACTCAGCATAACTTGCGTTAAAATCGCAGTTTTCATTAGTGCAACCTGGAGTGAAGTTTTTTGGGTAGAAAAAAAGTATAACTTTTTTGCCCGCAAAATCATCAAGGCTAACGCTTACGCCATCGGCATTTTGTAGTGTAAAATCAGGTGCTTTTTTTGGCACAAAATCTTCTGTTTTCATAAATATCCTTTAAATTGTTTTTTTGTTTTTGAGTTTTTAAATTTCGTTTGTTTGGTGTATTTTACCTTGTGATTGTTTGTATAATTTTAATCAGGTTATGAAAATTTGATTTTTATTTGCTTATATATGGTTTTTGCTTATACTTTGTTTTATAACTTTTAATTTTGTCGTCTCTTTTTTATATAACAAACAAGCGAAATTTAAACTAAATTTCGTTTGTTTAAGAGATAATCTGCAAAAATTAAATAAATTGTTATTAAGGAGAAAAAATGAAAGCAAATAATAAAAGTTTAGATTTGATAAAAGAAAATATCAAAAAATTAGAGCGAATTTTCCCTGAAGCTGTTAGCGATGGTGTGGTTGATTTTGAGATGATAAAAGCCCTTACGGGGGGGGGATTTTAAGTGATGAAAAATATGGGCTTAATTGGTTTGGTAAAGAAAATGCTGTAAATAATTATTACAAAACCACTACAAATACCCTAAGATACGATGAAGCAAACTCAGACAAAAACTCAAACAATATCTACATAAAAGCTGATAATTTAGAGGCTTTAAAACTACTTCAAAAATCGTATTTTGAAAAAATAAAAATGATTTATATAGACCCGCCTTATAACACAGGTAAAGATTTTGTATATAAAGACAACTTTAACGATACGCTAAAAGCTTATAAAGAGCAGTTAAACAATATCACAACAAATACCAACACAGACGGTAGGTTTCATTCAAACTGGCTAAATATGATGTATCCAAGGCTAAGACTTGCAAAAAATCTACTTCGTGATGATGGGGTGATATTTATAAGTATTGATGAATTTGAATTTGCACAATTAAAATTATTATGTGATGAAATATTTGGACAAAATAATTTTATAGAAAATTTTATTTGGATTAAAAATGCTACAAAAAATAATTCAACTACAACTTCAACAAATCATGAATATATTTTAGCCTATGCAAAAAGTATTGAAAAGGTAAAAGAAAAACTATTGTTTAAAGTTAAGAAACAAGGTTTTGATGAAGCTTTACAGCTAGTTGAAGAATGTAAAGAAAATGGTTTGAGTATTGAAGAAACCGAAATCCGAATTAAAGAACTTTACAAAGAAAACAAAAAATGGAAAGGGATTACCAACTACAATAAGCTAGATGAAAATTGGGAATTATACAGGTATGATAATGTATCAGCACCTAAGTCTAGCGGAATAGCAGAAACTTACGAAGTAATACATCCCATTACTAAAAAACCTTGTAAAATTCCAATAGCTGGTTGGAGATATAAAAAAGAAACAATGTTAGAAAGAATAGATAAGGGGTTGATTTTATTTGGAAAAGATGAATCAGTAGTTCCACAATTTAAAAGATTTTTAAGAACATCTGAAGAAGATATTATGACATCTATAATTGCAGACAATACGGATGGTAAAAAAGAATTGCAAAAATTATTTGGAGTTGCTTTTTTTGACAATCCAAAACCTACAACCTTAATTAAACTTTTTTTACAAATTACTGATAAAGACGACATTATTTTAGACTTTTTCAGTGGTTCGGCGACAACAGCTCACGCTGTAATGCAACTAAATGCTCTAGATGGTGGAAATAGAAAATATATCCTAATTCAAATTCCAGAACCTACTGAAGCCAAAAGCATAGCGTATCAAAATGGTTATAAAAATATTTGCGAAATAGGGCTTACAAGGATAAAAAAATCTAGTGAAAAAATAAAACAAGATTATCCTAATGCAAGTTTTGATGATGGGGTAAAAATCTTTTATCTAGATAGCTCAAACTTAAGCACTTGGGATGGAGAAAACATCACCCAAGAAAACCTATTTACTAAACTTGAAAAGATAAAGCAAGATAGAGTTGGGCTTGATTTAGTATATGAGTTTATCCTAAAGCAAGGATATTCGTTAGGTTCTAAAATAGATTATAAAAACGATAAATATTTTGTAAAAGATGGTGATAAGCAAATGATAATTTGCCTTAAAAAAAGTGATTTTAATGAGCTTTTAAAGTATAAAGATAGTGAAATTATCATCGAAGATGATTTGTTGGATGATGACTTTAAGTTAAATATTTTAAATAATCTAAAAAATGCAAAAACATTTTAGGAGTGATTATGAAAATAGAGTTTAAAACGCTAAATTATCAAACAAAAGTAGTAAATGATATCGCAAGACTTTTTAAGGGTCAAAAGCTTGAAAAATCACATTTTTACAAGATAGGCTGCACAGAAAATAAAAATACTTTAAATATATCTAACGCTAAGATTTTAGATAATTTTAACGAAATAGCAAAAGACAATAAACTAGATGAGATAAAAGAATTAAACGAGCTTAGTTTTGCCATCAGTATGGAAACAGGCACGGGTAAAACTTATGTGTATTTAAAAAGCATATATGAGCTAAATAAGCTTTATGGATTTAGCAAATTTATAATAGTAGTTCCTAGTGTTGCTATTCGTGAAGGGGTTATAAAGACACTAAACATAACTCAAAATCATTTTATGCAGCAATACCCTGGTCTAGTTTGTAAAAGCTTTGTTTATAATTCTAATAAATTAAATGATATAAAAGACTTTAGTGAAAATAACTATTTAAGCATAATGATAATAAATATTGATGCTTTCAATAAAGATGAAAACGTATTAAATCAGGTGGTTGAAGAATACGGAAAAGTAATTGAAATAGTCCGCAAAACAAATCCTATAATAATCCTAGATGAACCACAAAATATGTCAAGCCAAAACGCAAAAGAGCGTATAAACTCGCTAAATCCAATGGCAATTTTTAGATTTTCAGCAACGCATAAAGATAAATCAAATTTGCTTTATAAACTTGACGCAAATGACGCACTAGAACAAAAGCTAGTAAAAAAAGCAGAAGCTTTAAGCGTAGTGCAAATGCATACGAAAAACGATGCTTATGTAAAATTAATCAGTATTGATGAAAAGCTAAATGCAAAGATTGAGCTTGATATTGATAGTAAAGGCAAAAGTACCAAGAAAAAAATCATAGTAAAAAAGGGTGATTTTTTAGATGAAAAAACAAAAAGAGCTATTTATAATGGCTTGGTAGTTACTGAGATAGGAAGTGATTTTGTAGATTTTGCTAAGTTTAAACTAAAAATTGGTGAAAGCAACATAAAAGATGATTTGGAGCTTTTAGGGCGTGCTCAAATAAATGCAACTATCAAAACTCATTTAGAAAAACAAAGAAGATTATTGCCTTTAGGTGTAAAAGTAATATCATTGTTTTTTATAGATAAGGTAGCTAATTTTAGAGGAGTTGATGCTAAGTTTAAGGTGATGTTTGAAGAAGAATTTAATGAGCTTATAAAAGAATATCCTGATTTAGAGTATTTATATAAAGGTAATTTTTATGATGGGTATTTTTCAGTAGATAAAAAAGGTATAGAAAAAGATACAGCTGGAAATACCAAAGCAGACATCGATACTTACACAAAAATTATGAAAGATAAAGAAAGATTATTAAGCCTTGATGAACCACTTAGTTTCATATTCTCGCATTCAGCATTAAAAGAAGGCTGGGATAATCCAAATGTCTTTAATATTTGCACTCTAAATGATACAAAAAGTGAAATTAAAAAGCATCAAGAAATAGGCAGAGGCTTAAGAATAGCTGTCAAAAACGATGGATGCAGACTTGATGGGGATTTATACAAGCATAATTTGCTAACCGTTATCGTAAATGAAAGCTATGAAGATTTTGTGACAAGCTTTCAAAAAGAATATGAAACTTTAGGCTATAGTAAAATTTCCTTACCAAAAAATGCAAAAACTAAAAAAATAGTGAAATTAAACAATAACTTTACAAGTGTTGAATTTAAAGAACTTTGGGATAAAATTAAGCAAAAAACTAGATATAAATTAAAATTAAAAGATGATTTTATAAATGAATGTATAAATAAAATTAATGAATTAACAAGCTTAGAAAAAGCAAAAATACTCATAAATAAAATTGATATCAAAAATACAAATGAGCTTTTATTAGATGGCGAGATAAAAAGGATTAATATTAGTAAAAAGTATGAAAATTTGCCAAATTTTGTGCAAATTATCGCAGAAAACACAGGGATAACCAAAAAAAGCGTAGCAACTATTTTGTCAAAAATAAACAAAAATATATTTGAAAATATTTTTAATAACCCTCAAGATTTTTGCGAAAAAATAAGTGATAAGATAAACGAGGCTAAAGCATTATCACTTGTCGATGGACTTGAATATGAAAAGATTGATGAGTTTTATGAGCTAAGTAATTTTGAGAGCGAGTTTGTTTGCTATGCTGATGAGCTTAATATGGGTTATAAAGGTGTTTATGATGGGGTAGTGTTGGACTCTGAGATAGAAAAAGATTTTTTAAAAGGTTGCGAAACACATGAACAAATAAAACTTTGTGTAAAACTTCCTAATTGGTTTAAAATCCAAACTCCGATAGGCTCATACAATCCTGATTGGGCAATAGCTAAGGATGATAAAGTTTATTTTGTAGTAGAGACTAAAGGGAGTTTAAGCGAGATGGATAGAAGAGAAAGTGAAAACATAAAAATCAATTGTGGGAAAAAACATTTTACACTATTAGGGGTTGGGTATAAAGAAGCTATTAAAATAGATGATATTTTGTAATGTTCAATAAATTTCGTTTGTTTAGCGGTAGTTTGCTCCAAACAAACGAAATTTAGTCACAAAATCTTGCCCCGCCTTATCTCGCTAACCCCCCCCACAAAAAAACATTTCAACCACCACCCTTTTACACCACCCCGCTGTAAATTTTAGCTATCTACCTTCTTTGATAGCTTTTACGCTTTTACCACCAAAACCGATTTGATGAGCTGGTGCTTCGGCGATATTTACCACTACCCTTTCTCTTGCTTTTCCATGCTCAGATACAAAATACTCAGTCAAATCAGCGATGATTTTCTCACAAGTTTTCTCATCTGGCAACGGACTTGCCATTGTTACATTGATAATTGGCATAAAACCTCCTTAAAAATAGATTTTTTTAATATTTTTTATATTTGAACTTGCATTTAAAAGCACAAAATCAGCTAGTATAAAACTAAGCATAGCCTCAAGCACCACGCCACCACGAACACCCACGCATGGGTCATGACGACCTTTTATAGCCATAGATTTGCTAACGCCGTTTATATCAAGTGTGTTTTGCTCCAAAAATATAGATGGAGTAGGCTTAAAATGGGTTTTTATGATGATATCTTCACCCGTGCTAATCCCACCTAAAATACCGCCGTGATTGTTTGTGCTAGTGCCTATCTTACCATTTTTTAACACAAACTCATCGTTATTTTGACTACCTTTTATATGTGAAGCATAAACGCCGTTTCCTATCTCCACAGCCTTAACAGCATTTAGCCCCATAAAAGCACTAGCAATTCTAGCATCAAGCTTGTCATAAAGCACTTCCCCAAGCCCTGCCATTACGCCACTAGCATAGGTTAAAACTCTAGCTCCAACACTATCTTTAGCGGCTATTGTTTCATCTAAAACCTTTTTAAAAAGCTCTTCACTAGCCTTATTTGGTGCAAAAATACCACTTTGATACTCAAAGTCAATTTCTCCCACCATATCCACTTCCCCAACCCCACACAAAACACTTTTTACGCTTATACCCAGCTCATCAAGTAGCATACTAGCAATAGCTCCAGCGATAACCCTTGCAACGCTTTCTCTAGCACTTGACCTGCCACCACCACGATAGTCTCTTATGCCGTATTTGGCAAAGTAGCTAAAGTCCGCATGAGCAGGGCGGAAGATGTCTTTTATATCAGAATAATCCTTGCTTTTTTGGTTTTGGTTATACACCAAAACAGCTATCGGAGTGCCTGTTGTATAGCCTTCAAAAACCCCGCTAAGTATGATTATCTCATCTTCTTCTTTTCTTGGAGTTTGGTATTTGTTTTGTCCGCCTGCTCTTTTTTGTAGTTTTTGCTTGATGATACTTTCATCAAACCTAACCCCACTTGGCATTCCATCTACCACGCACCCAACCCCAACTCCGTGGCTTTCTCCAAAGCTTGTAAATCTAAGTTTAGCTCCATAAGTATTCATTTTTGTCCTTAAATTTCGTTTGTTTAGTGGTTTTGCTCTAGTTTTTCATAAGCGATTTTTGCCGCTATTTGATGAGCTTGTTTTTTGGTGCTTGACACTGCTTTTGCATACTCTTTATCGTTTATGTAAAGCCCTACTTCAAACTGCTTTAAATGGTCTGGTCCAAAAGCTCTTAAAACCCTATACTCAGGCGCTTCCCCAAACCTTGCTTGAGTAAGCTCTTGAAGTCTTGTTTTATAGTCTTTTACTATGTCTAAATCTATCGTTGGAAAGCATTTTTTGATGAGTTTTAGCCCTACTTGCTCGGCTTTTTCATATCCACTTTCAAGATAAATAGCCCCCAAAATCGCTTCAAAAGCGTCAGATAAAAGGCTAGGCTTAGCTCTTCCGCCATTATGCTCTTCGGCTGGACTTAAAAACAAAAAAGAGCCTAAATCAAGGGTATTTGCAATCTTAGCAAAGCTTTTTTCATTTACAAGTGCGGAGCGAATTTTACTCAAATCCCCTTCCGCCTCACTTTTAAACTCCAAATAAAGATGCTTAGCAACAACCAAATCAAGCACCGCATCACCCAAAAACTCAAGCCTTTCGTTGTTGAAACTTTTATCAAAGCTTTTATGTGTAAGTGCTTTTTTAAGTAGTCCTTTATCATCAAATGTATATTCTAAAGATTTTTCTAGCTTATCAAACATTTTTTAACCTTTCTTGTAGCTTTAAAGCCTCATTTCTTGCCAAAGTATCACAAAGCTCGTTTAATTCATCTCCATTGTGAGCTTTTACCCAAATAGCTTTTATTTTATGTGGTTTTATAAGCTCTAAATATTCTTTAAGTAAATCCACATTTTTTTTATCTTTAAAGCCTTTTTTCTCCCAACCATATATCCACTCATTTATGGTTCTTACGACCAAATTTGAATCAGAATAAAGCGTGATACTACAAGGTTTTTTAAGGCTACGAATAGCCATTATCACGGATAATAATTCCATGCGGTTGTTTGTAGTATGTTCTACGGCTCCGCTACCTATCTTTTGCTTATCTTCATATTTTAGCACATAAGCCCAGCCGCCTACGCCTGGGTTTTTAAGACAACTTCCATCTGTATAAATACTCACATCAAACATCGCTTATCCTAAGCTCTATTTTGCTTGTTTTATACTCAAAACAATTAGAACAATAAAAAAAGTCGTTAATTTCTACATGAGAACAAGCTTTGCAAGTGTAAAAAATACTACTTTTATACTCATTTGGCACACTAAAAGTAAGCAAAGATGATTTAGTATGAGCGATATATGGCTCTTTGGCATACCGCTTTAAAAACTCTTCTTCTTTTTGATTGTCTTCTAAAACGCTAAGGCATTCTATGATTTCTAGGCATTTTTCAAAATTAAATTGTTTAAAATAAATATATTTTAAAAATTTTAATGATTTTTTGTTTCTTGGGCGAGATTTTAGGGCAAATTCTAAAAACTTAATGCTATCTCCAAAAAGCCCTAATTTATACTTAGAATAAGCTATATTATAAAATATATCGCTATCTTCAACATTTACGCTTAGATAAATATCTAAAGCTTTTTGATAGTTTTGGGTTTTAAAAAAACTATTTGCTAAAAAAAGCTTTTGCTCATCTGTAAGATTTATAAAATCTTTATTTTCGTGGCTAAATTGCTCTATGAACTTTTTTATCTTATCGCTTTGTTTGTTTTTGCTATATAAAACCCACACATAATGGCTTATGGCGATGATAAATACAAGCAAAACGATTACAAGTATGCCAAAAATTGGATTGCGGTATAAAGATAATATAAAATCCATTTTAAGCCTTTGGTTTTTCCTTTGTTTGGGCTGATTTTAACCTTTGAAAATTAATTTGACTAAGATTTGAACAAATATTTAGTGTATTTAAAAAAATAATCCAAGAAATATAAAGCCACATAAAAAAGAAAAACAACACACTAAAACTACCATAAAGGTTTGCATAAACTTTGTTTGAAGCCACATAATAAACAAAAATTGTTTTGCCTATATACCATATAAGACTTGCTATGAAAGAACAAGCAAGGGTTATTTTTTTATTTAGCTTTTTATTTATTGAGATATTAAGACTTAAAAAATAAAGCCCCCATATCAAAAGATAAGGAAAAATACCCAAAAAATTAAACCCTATTTTATAAGAGTTTAAAAAATCCTGAATGATATGTGATAGATAAAAAGATGACACAAGCCCGATTGGAGTTAGCGTAAAAAGCGTCCAATAAGTGCTAAGTGCTGCAAAAAAACTACGCTTTGGTGTATCACTAATACGACTTACAATACTTTCATAAGTCATAAAAAAAGATATCGCTGTAAAAAACATAGCAAAAGCACCAAAAGCTTCAAGTGATGTTGATTTTTGCAAAAAGCCTTCAAGATATGTTGCTATGTTTTGTTTTTGAGCTGGAATTAAAGCTCCTAAAAAAAAATCCGTAAGATTTGCCGAATATTCTTTAAAGCTAGGTAATTTTGCAAGCAAAAAAAAGCTTACAAAAAGAAGCGGTATAAGACTTAAAATACTATGAAAACTAAGTGTAGCACTAAGATGAAGTATATTTACATCTTTAAAATCAAATATTTTTTTAGTAATTTTTATGATATTTTGAAGTTTCATAACTTATTTTTTGCCTGCACTCGCACTCACAGCGTCATAAATCAAACCCCTTATGCCACCTTTTTCTAACTCCACAACACCTTTTATACTAACGCCTGCTGGAGAGCATACATTTTCTTTTAGTTTTGCTGGATGCAAACTCTCATCTAAAAAAGTTTTAGCAAAACTATCAAAAAGCCCACGCACAAGCTCATAAGAAGTGGTATTTTTAAGACCTATGTTTAGTCCTGCATTTGCCAAACTTTCCGCTATAAGCGCTAGATAAGCGGGAGCACAACCACTAAGAACCATAGCAAGGTCAAGTTCTTGCTCTGAGCTAACTTCTACTGCTTTTCCAAGAAGTTTTATAAGATTTATAATCTCTTCATCTTTATCATCATCAAAAACATAAGGCGTCAAACTCGCACCTATCTTAGCACCAAGATTTGGCATGATTCTACAGTATTTGTTTGCTTTTGCTTTTTTAAGCGTTGCAAAATCAACTTTAGCCATAGGGCTTATAATAAAGTTTGCATTGTTTATATACTTTGACACATCATCATAAGCATAAGGTTTAACACCCAAAATGATATTTAAACCTTGTTTTTCTTTGATATCTTCATAAAAGATAGCACTATCTCCACGAGATTTTATCTCATCATATGCTTTTTGATTTCTTATCACATAAACAACTTGATGATGAGACTTAAGCCCATCACCAATAGCACTAGCCATAGAACCACTGCCAAAAATATGAATTATCACTGATTTAGCCTTTTGTCTAAAAAGTATTTAACTTTTTCTGCTTGTGGATAGAATGGATATTCTGCTGGGTCAAGGATAACTTGAGTCATAGAGTTGTTGTCAAAATTTAAAACCACTGGAGCTAGTAGGTTTATACGAGATTCTTCAACGCTTTCATTTAAGATAAGTATATTATAAACTTTGATATTTGAGCTTTGTGTAACTTCTAGTAATGCTCTGTAATAATTTGGCATATCAAACTCATAATCTTGCAAAAGTGCATAAGGATTTATAAGGGTAAAGCTAAACTCGCTACCATCAAGACTTTTGATTCTTGCAAAATAATCATCAATCTTTTCAAACTCCATTTTGCGGGTATTTTCAAAACCTAAAATAGGACATTTTACATCAAAAACTACCGACATATCTTTCTCCTTAAATAAAATGATGTGTATAAGCTTAATATTTTTTAGTTTAAAAATTAAATAATAATTGTTATTTTATCTGATTTTAATGTAAAATACACAAGATTTTACTAAATACGACACAATAAGGGTAAAAATGCAACAAAATATAATCTTAATTGGCTTTATGGCTAGTGGAAAAAGCACTGTAGCAAAAAAATTATCTAAAGAACTTGATTTTTTTATGCTAGATACAGATGAAGTGATAGAAAAAAGTGTTGGAGAAAAAATAAGCCTTATTTTTGAAAACAAAGGAGAAAAGCATTTTAGAAAACTAGAAAAAAAACTTTTTAAAAGTATTAAAAAACTAAATGGCTTTATCGTTGCAACTGGTGGTGGATTTTGCCTTAAAAAAGTTCAAAAATTAGGGCTTGTTGTATGGCTTGATACACCGTTTAAAGAGATTTTAAAAAGACTTGATGAAAAAGAGCTAAGCAATCGTCCAAAAGCAAAAGATGATTTGAAAAACCTTGAAAAACTATACAAAAAACGCAAAAAAATATATAAAAAATCAGCTCATATAAGAGTAAAAACCAAAGACAAAACACAAGATGAAATCATAAATGATATAAAAACACTTATACAAAATTATAAAATGCCAAAAGACCAAACAAACGAAATTTAAACCAAATTTCGTTTGTTTAGCGGGGGGCGATAAAAACAAAACTACCTAAATTTCGTTTGTTTAAGATATATCACACATAAGATGGAGCGTCATTTGAAAAGATGATAAGGTCTCCAGCAGATGTCTTTGTGGCTAGTAAATTTACAAGATTTGATTTATCTTTTAAAAAAATCTTTTCTATTGTTATGTGGTTTTTAAATACATTTTCATTCAAAGATGATGTTAAGATAGCAAGGTCAAAACATTCGTTGATTTTTTCGCATAGCTTTATATTTGTCTCTTCATCAACTTCTACGATACCTGGGGTTACTATGATTTTTCTTCCATGGTATTTTTTGCATATATCATAACTAGCACTCATTCCGTCAATATTGCCATTAAAACTATCATCTAATATGATTTTACCGCCACTATCAATTCTTTCAAGTCTGTGGCTAACAGCTTTTAAGCTCATTAATTTTTCTTTGATTTTTTCCTTATCTACGCCTAAAAACACAGCCATTTTGATACATGCAGCTAGGTTTGTAGCATTAAATTCTCCTAAAAGATTTGAGCTAAAAATCTCATCACAAATCTTAAAATCTATGCCATCAAGGTCTGATTTTATCACACTTACATCATCATCGTAGTATTTTTTATCTATATTTTTTATATCTTTAAAGCTAAGCTCACAAAACTTTTCATCATTTAAAAACTCTTCAAAAAAACAAGTGCTAGAATGAAGTAAATATCCTTCTAGTCTATCTGAACATAAGCCTTTAAGCTTTGCTAGTTTTGTGTTTTCTATGGACTTAAAATACTCCAAATGAGCATTTCCAATCTTTCCTATGATAGAATAATGTGGAGAGACCAAAGTAGCTATATCAAGTATGTCATTTTTTTCTCTAGCACCAGCTTCAACTATGTAAAAATCACAATCTTGCAAGTTTTCATTGATGTCTTTTATAATGCCATTTAGGGTATTTATGCTTGTTTTTGGTGCATAAACTTTATACTTTAGGCTAAGCAAATCCGCTAGATAGTTTTTGGTGCTTGTTTTACCATAACTTGCAGTGATGAGTATGATTTTACAGCTACTTTTTTCTAATTTTTGTTTAGCTTTAGCGTAAAATGATTTAAATATAAACTTCTCCCAAATATTTGCAACACCAACCCCACAAACTATAGAAAGTACAACTACCGCTAACTCACAATACGCAAGATAAAACGCCCAAAACACCCCACATAAAATCAAAGCAAATACTACCACAAGAGCATAGGTTCTTTTTATGCGTTTTGTATAAACTAATTTTTTATCAATTTTTCTATGCCATGAAAAAACCCAAAGTATATGCCATACCGCATACAAAATCGCTACTAGGTAATCATCAAATCTAGGCAAAAACGAAGTAAAAATAATAAAAGGCAAAACAATGTAAAAAAAATGCCACAAAGTTTTATGAAAGTGAAAAAAAGTTCTATTTAGATAATAACTACTATATTGATAAACGCTTAAAAAATAAAAACTTATACAAATAGTGCAAACTACACTAAGTATCAAACCCATATACATCTAAAAAACCCTTATTTAAACTTATAAAAACTTTTATTTCTTACTTTATATATATAAACAGGATACGAAAGAGTATTATCTACAAAATTATTTTCAAAATATCTTTTTGTATTGTCAAAGCTGCTAGTATACAAGCTATCAAGACCTGCGCTTGTTGAGTATGCTATCCAGTTATAGTTTAGATTAACGCCCAAAAACTCATTTATGTAATTTAACTCATCATCTAAACTTTCTAGCGAATTTGCTATATATAGTTTTGTTAAATCTTCGCTTTGGCTTATCCTAAGCAATGCTGGATTAAATGCTACTTGAGTTGCAAAAAGCATACTAGGATTTACTTCATAAGCTCTTATTTGACTAGCAAACAACGAAACATCAACCACTTTAAGATTTAAAAAAATTCCAGCATAAGCAAGATTTGAATTTTTATTTAAAAAGCTTTTTGGGTTTTTCTCTACATCTTTTGTGATTGTGTATATATTTTGATTTATTTTTTCGCTAATTTTAGCATTTAGCCTTTGAAACAACATATCTTTATCTGTGATGATAGCAAATTTATTTGGGTTTAAACTAAGCAAAGCATCAAGCTGTGCGTCGTAATTTAACCCACCAAACTTTACATGCTGTTCTAATATATCTGTATCTTCTTTGTTTAAGTTTGGAAAATAAAGCACTTGATTTGTAAGCTCCATAGATAAAATCTTCGCACCATTTTTTGTATTTGGAGATATAACTATAAAATAATCATCATTTTTTATCTCATCAATAGCTTTTTGCATATCTTGTTTACTATCAGTACCAGTCAAAAATACCTTAAAACTTATATCATCTCCACGCCTAATTAAATACGATAGTGATGAGTTTATAACTTGAGTTGATATTGACTTTACAACCTTATGCGGAATAATTAAGGCTATTTTTGTTTTTCTATCATTTTTTACATATATATTGTCTAAAATCGAGTTTGATAGCT
The DNA here is from genome assembly GCA_964646025.1 of uncultured Campylobacteraceae bacterium. GTDB lineage: Bacteria > Campylobacterota > Campylobacteria > Campylobacterales > Campylobacteraceae > Campylobacter_E. The sequence goes on from CAZYDK010000019.1 coordinate 14,982, forward strand.
TTGAGTAAATCTTATCAAAAATTTCGTTTGATTTGTGATTGTAGTTGGCTAAGAAGCTAAGATATAAACCGCTGCTTAAAAAATCATTCAAACAAAAATCATTACATTTAATTCCAATTGGCTCTAGATACTCAATTTTAGCTGGTTTTATATCTGAGAGTTGTTGTTTTTTAGAGCTAGAAAAAAGTCCAGCATGAAGTAGACTAAAAGATAAGATAAAAACTATAAGCTTTTTCATTAAATCCCTTTTAAATAGTATTTGATTGTATCAATATCTTTGCTAAACAAATCCTTTAAATTAGGATTTGATTTAACATAGCTTAGATTATAGCTAGATATTAGTTTAGCTTGATAAAAGTTTAGCACCACTCCCCTTAAAATCTTAAAATTTTTAAATCCCAAAGCCTCAAATGTTTCTTTGCCTAAAACTATAATTAGTTTTGGCTTCAAACTTAAAATCTCATCTATAACATGGGATTTGCATATTTTTATATTATTAGTAGAAGCTAAGCCATGACATTTTAAAATATATGTAAAATAAGCCCTGCTAATCCCAAAAAGACTTAAAATTTCGTTTGTTTGGATAGTGTTTGTTAAATCTTCTTTTAAAGTTGGCATAAATTGTATTATCATCACATCTTGATTATCTTTTGTATCTTGCACTATATGTGAGCGTGTCTTATAAAGACTACACAGCATACAATTTTGGTTTAAAGCTCTTGGTTTTTGCATTTTAATCATATTTTGATTAGTGTATTTAACACCAAAAGCTTTTAAATGTAAAAGTTTTTTAAGCATATCAAAGCTTCAAAGAATTGATGCCTTCCTTGTCCAAACGATATAAAAGCCATACTTTGCTTACATCATCAGCACCTAATTTTTTTTCATAAAAATTAATTGCCTTTTCATTACCTCTAAGACATACCCACTCTATACGCTCTAGATTTTTTTCTTTGCATATATTGATTAAGTATTCAAAAGCTTTTTTACCACATCCTTTATCTCTAAAAGCTTCTCTTACATATAAATCTTCAAGATGTAGCCCACCAGTGCCCAAAAAGCTAGAAAATGTAAAATAATATATCATATATCCAACTATTTGTTCATCATAATAAATCATATAAGGCTTAGCATACATATCTACAAAAAAACTTTTATAAAGCTTATCTTTATCGCATATAACCTCATTTAGCATTTCTTCAAAATCAGCCAATTCTCTAATAAGCTCTAAAAAAATATCTAACTGCTCTTCTTTCATAGGCAAAATCTTTATCATCGTTAACTCCTTGTTTTTATCATCAACCATTGATATTTAAAAGTCTAATTAAATAAAATAAAATTTATTTTAACCTTTAAAAACATTTTTAGATTAAAAATGTATAATCCACATTTATTTTAAAATTTACCATAAGGAATTAATATGCCAAAAAGAACATATCAACCACACAATACTCCAAGAAAAAGAACTCATGGATTTCGCGTTAGAATGAAAACTAAAAACGGACGCAAAGTTATAAATGCTAGACGTGCAAAAGGTAGAAAAAGATTAGCAGTTTGAAGTGTTTTAAAAGCATAAACGATAGTAAAGTTTTTGCTTTTATGTATAAAAATTCCTGTAAATGGTTTTGTCAAGGTTTTGTTATTTACTATCAAAAATCAGACGACAAAAAAGAATTTGCAGTAGTATCAAGCAAGAAAATAGGTTGTGCTGTTGTAAGAAATAAAGCAAGAAGGTTGATAAAATCAGCCTTTGCTAATGTATGTAACGATGTAGATAGCGGAAGTTATATTTTCATCGCTAGAAAAGAAATTAGCGACATACCTTTTTTAAAACTTGAAAAAAATTTAAAGTGGGGTTTAAAAAAGATAGGATGCTTAAAGTAATATTTTTATCACTAGTAAGACTATATCAAAAATATATAAGCCCCTTGTTACCAAGGTCTTGTAGGTATTATCCTACTTGTTCTGAATTTGCTAAAGAACATTTAATGAAAAATCATAATGTTTTTTATGCTTTATATGAAATAATAAAAAGGATTGCAAAATGCAACCAGCTTTTTGATGGTGGCTTTGATTATCCTTTAGTAAAAAAAACAATAAATATTAACAATTTATCTAAAAATAAACAAAATATGTTTAAGGTAAAATACTTTTATCTTAAAACAAGTAAAAGTAAATATATTTTGATAAAGGCTATATAGCTATATAAAGGATTATCGTGTTTGATAAAATGAATCAGCAAAAAAGAATTATATTGGCGGTTGTGCTATCTTTTGTATTTATGATAGGATGGGATTATTTTTTTGTTCCAAAAAACAATAAACTTCAAGCAAATGCAGAACAAAATCAAACAATCACAACTCAAGCTATCACACAAAATAACGCTACTAAAACTCCAAATGTTAAAAAAATTGAAGACAAACAAATCATAGCGACAATTGAAGGCGAACACTTTAAGGCTAAATTTGACACTCAAGGAAATCTAGTTAGCTTTTTACTTCAAGATGAAAAATTTAAAAATGAAAAAAACGAAGCTATTGATTTGGTTGATTTAAACAGCGATTGGCTACCGCTAAGCATACGCTTTTTTGATGAAAAAACAGCAGAGCTATCAAACAAAACACCATATGTTGCAAATAAAGACAAAGTTGCTATAGGAGAGAGTTTAGAACTAACTCAGGATTTAGGAGAAAGCAAGGTTATTAAGACTATCACATTCAATGACAATGGTAGTTACAAGCTTGATATAAAAATCCAAGGTGAAGCTAAACAATACACAATCACAACAGGAACAAGACCTAATATCATAGCTGATTCATATACAAACCACGGTGGTTTAGTTGTATTTGCAGATAATAAAAACAAACTTTACAATGATGATGATGTGTCAAAAGGCGATAAGCTAAAATCATTAGACCAAAAAGCTGTTGTAGCTGCAGCTTCTGATAGATATTATACTAGCTTGTTTTATGATTTTGACAACCCATTTGAACTTTATGTAAACGAAGATGAAGCAGTAGGAAACAATACATTTTTTTATATAGTTAAAAATGGAGATTTTTCTATAAATGGATACTTTGGACCAAAAGACCATAAAGCTCTTGAAGCAATAGATTCAAGACTTACAGATGTTGTAGAGTATGGTTGGTTTAGTTTTATAGCTAGACCTATGTTTTTATTCTTAAATTTCTTACATTCTCACATAGGAAACTGGGGTTGGTCTATAGTCGTTTTAACTCTTTTACTAAGAGTTGTTTTATATCCACTTACATATAAAAGTATGGTTTCTATGCAAAAATTAAAGGTTTTAGCACCACAAATTAAAGAAATTCAAGAAAAATACAAAGGTGACCCACAAAAAATCAACACTCACATGATGGAGCTTTATAGAAAACATAAAGCAAATCCTATGGGTGGATGTTTGCCTATTTTAATTCAGATTCCTATATTTTTTGCTATATATAGAGTTTTACTAAACGCTATCGAGCTAAAGGCTGCTCCTTGGGCGTTTTGGATAACAGACCTATCTTTAAAAGACCCGTATTATGTGCTACCTATACTTATGGGTGGAACAATGTTTTTACAACAAATCATATCACCAATGACTATACAAGATAAAACACAAGCTATGATAATGAAGTTTTTACCTATAATCTTTACATTTTTCTTTATCAACTTTCCAGCTGGTCTTACTCTTTATTGGTGTGTAAACAACGCTTGTTCGTTACTACAACAATTTATTATAAATAAAATTTTTCAAAACAAAGACAACAGTAAAAATACAAAAAAGTAGAAGATGATGAGAATAGAAGCAAAAACTTTAGATGAAGCTATAATACAAGCTAGTGAAAAGCTAGGCGTATCAGCCGCTATGATTAAATATGATTTAATACAAAGACCAAGCAATGGTTTTCTTGGCTTGTTTAGAAAAAATGCTATCATACAAGTTCAAACTCAAGCAAAAAAAGAAAAAAAAGTTATCACAGATGATGTTTTGGAAAATATCAAAAAAGATATACAAAAATTACTTGATACAAAATTGTATGATATAAAATTAGTTGATATATCAAAATGCGATGATTATATCTATATAAAACTAGATGGAAAAGATACACCGCTAGTTATAGGTAAAGATGGAAAAAGATATAAAGCGCTTTCTTATATGCTACATAATTTTGCCATATTAAAATATGATGTTTTTATAAGACTTGAAG
>CAZYDK010000020.1:0-18803 GCA_964646025.1 uncultured Campylobacteraceae bacterium
ATTTTAAAATCCCCCCCCCCGTGAGGCTTAAAACAAACGAAATTTATTGTTTGTTTGCTCTTTCTATGTATTCTCCACGCACTGTATCTACACGGATAATTTCTCCCTCAAGCACATGGAAAGGTATTTGAACAACAGCACCACTTTCAAGTGTAGCTGGTTTTTTGTTTGAGCCTTGTGTGTCGCCACGGAAGTTTGGTTGAGTTTCTACTATCTTAAGTTCAACAACTTGTGGAACTTCAACGCCTATAGCTTTACCATTATGGAAAAGCACATCAACCATCATTCCATCAACCATCCATTTCATAGCTTCGCCAACATCTTCATGCTCTATTCCAACTTGTTCATAGCTTACAGTATCCATAAATTGACATGTTACACCGTCATCATAAAGGTATTGCATTTGTTTTTCCTCAAGATTTGGAGATTCGCATTTATCACCAGCGTGGATAGTTTTTTCTAAAACCTTACCGTTTATAAAAGATTTGATTTTAATGCGAACAAAAGCTGGTCCTTTTCCTGGCTTTACATGTTGGTATTCTACGATTTTGTATGGAATACCATCTATTTCTATCTTTAATCCTTTTTTTAAATCACCCATAGAATAAGTCATTTTAAATCCTTTTTATAAAAATTATAATTCAATATATTCAACAAATTTAAACATATCAAGCTTTGAAAGCTCTTCTGTTGTTTTTGCATTTACTTCACTATCAACTAAAATCACAGCTAAAGCCTCACCTTTACCGTCTCTTGTAAGGTGGAAATCTGCTATGTTGATGTTGTTGTTTGCTAGTTCTCCAGCTGTTTTAGCTATAACACCTGGTATGTCTTTGTTTTTGAGTATTATCATTTTGCCTTTAGGGTTGAAATCACACTCAAAACCATCGATAGATACTATTCTTTGTATATCATCGTTAAACACAGAACCACATATAGTGATGTTTGAATTTTCTGTGATTAATTCTAAGCTAACTTCATTTGCATACTTACTAGTATGATTTGTTGAAGTTTCTATGTTTATGCCTTTTTCTTTCATTATAAACTCAGCATTTACATAGTTTATACTTTCAGCTAAAAATCCTCTCAAAGCTCCAACAGCACCAAATATTTTTAAAGATTCTATATATTGTGCTATTTCGCCACAAGCTTTTATTCTTATACTTTTTATAGCTTTTTTGTTTAGCTCATATGCTAAATAGCCCATTTTAGATACCAAATCTATAAAAGGCTCAACAAAAGCAGGTAAATCCTCTGTTTTGATAGGTAGGTTTAGTGCATTTGGATAGCTAATGCCTCTTGCAGCACTTAAAGCTTGTTCACAAGCAAAGATAGCTATATTTTCTTGACTTTCTACTGTATTTGCACCAAGGTGGCTTGTAACACTCACATTTTCAAAATCAAGTAGTTTGTCATTTGTAGATGGTTCATTTACAAAGCAATCAATGCCTAACCAAGCTATCTTTCCACTTTCAAGACCTTTATATAGCATTTCTTCTTCAAGCAATCCACCTCTAGCGCAGTTTATAAACCTAACACCATCTTTTAATTTATCTAAATCTTTAGTTCCTATGATACCTACTGTTTCTTTTGTTTTTGGTGTGTGGATTGTTATAAAATCACTTTTTGTAAGTATATCGTCTAGGTTGTTTGTGTGTTCGATTCCAAGTTCTAGCATTTTGTTTTTTGATACATAAGGGTCATATGCTATAACATTCATACCAAAAGCTTTTGCTCTTGTAGCAACTCTTGAGCCGATATTACCAAAACCTAAAACACCAAGTGTTTTTCCAAAAAGCTCAACACCATACCATTTTTCACGGTTCCATTTGCGTTCTATTTTTAGATAATTGTGTGCATTTGTAAAGCTTCTTGCAGATGTTAGTAAGTGTGCCATTGTAAGCTCTACAGCTGCTATAGTGTTTGCACCAGGGACATTCATTACTACAATTCCGCGTTTTGAGCATTCAGGTATATTTACATTATCTACACCAACACCCGCACGAACTATAGCTTTCATATTTGTAGCATTTTCCAAAAACGCCATATCAACAGGAGTTGAGCTTCTTGTTATAGCAACATCATAATCTTTAAGTATTTTAAGTAGCTCACTTTTATCCATTTTGCTAGCGTCTAGCACCTCTATATCTTTAGCATTGCGTAAAATATCAATGCCCTTATCTAGTATAGCATCACAAACTATAACTTTTTTCATTTACTATCCTTTCATAGCCAGATTTCTATGAAATCAGAGCCGATTTGATTGTCTTTTAATTCGTCAACTAACATATGTAATTTAGAGTAATCTTGTACATCTATTATTATTTGCGATTCTTTTTTATTTGTTATTAGAAAATATTTTAAACTATTGTTTGCTAAAGCTTGTTTTACACAAAACATAGAATACTTATCATTTTTGTCTATTTCTAGTTTATAGTATCTTTTTTTTATTAAATCTTGCACATCTTGTAGTTGTAAATTTATATACAACTCATTAGCTATCGGTCTATCTGTAGGCGTTTTTTTCTCAGCCAAAGACTTGCTCCAGCTAGTGTTTACTATATCTTCTAATTTTGTTAAAAAAAATTCAGGTGATAAGTCTATCTTACCACCATCGCTTTGTATATTGTTTGCATCTTTAAATATGTAAAACATTGCACCAAGCAAACATATAAATAAAAATGTAAAAAAATAATACAAAGCTTTCATCGCAAATTATGACAATTGGTCTTTAATGATATCACCTATGGTAATTTTTTCATCATTATTGATTTGTTTTAAAACTTCTCTTTCTTTTAAAGAGCTAAGGCGTCTAACACTTAATCTGATTTTATTGTGTGCTTCATCTATATGTGCTATAGCAGCATCTATCTTATCGCCAACTTTTAAATCTTCTAAGTTTATATTGCCTAAATCTTCTTTTCTAATAAGAGCATCTATATTTTCGTCAAGTTTTACAAAAACACCAAAATCTTTTATATCAAGTATTTCACCGCTTACAATGTCATCTTGAGAATGATTTTTTGCGTATTCACTCATAGGACTTGGTGTGTTTTCTTTATAGCTTAATGAAACTTTTGAGTTTTCGGTATCAATCTTGATGATTTTTACTTTTATTTTTTGACCTACAGTAAATAAGTCTTTACATTTTTCATTTTTAACCCAAGAAGCATCTTCATTATGTAAAAGACCTTCTATGTTGCCTATTTTTACAAATGCACCAAAGTTTGTTATAGTGCTGATTTCGCCTTCTACAACATCGTTAACTTTATGTGATTTTGCAAATACATCAAATGGTTTTGGAGTTAGGTTTTTAAGTGATACACGAAGTCTTCTTTCGCCAACATTGATTTCTATAACTTCAACTTCTATCTCTTCACCTTCTTTTATATATAGTTTTGGATTTTTTATGTTTTTATCCCAAGCTATTTCACTTATGTGCAAAAATCCCTCTATATCGTTTCCTAAATCAACAAACGCACCATAATGCTCTATGTTAGACACTGTTACACGAATAGTGTCGCCTATTTCTAGACTGTCTTTTATCTCATCCCAAGGGTCAGGCATAGCTGCTTTTATAGATAGTGATAAGCTTTTTTTATCTTTATCTTGATTTATGATTTTTACATAAACTTTATCGCCAACATTATATAAGCTACTAGGATTTACTTGACCTTTATATGATATTTCACTGCAGTGAACAAGACCGTCTATACCTCCAATATCAACTATCATTCCATAAGTTACAATTTTTGTAACAGTTCCTTCTATAGCTTCTTCGTTGTTTTGGAATTTTGATAAAATTTCTTTGCGTTTTTTTCTTTCTTCATCTAAAATTTTAGTTCTTGATACAACTATGCTACCATTTTCTTTATCTACTTTGAAAATTTTAACTTTAAATTGTTTGCCAATTAAGTTATTGTCTTTTGTCTTAATTTGTGAGCGAGGCATGAAAAACTCAACATCATCGTTGTTTACACAAATAAAACCACCGCGATTTTTACCTATGATTTTAACATCTATGATGTTTTCTTCATTTTCTTTATAGTTTTCTATAAAATTTGCAATTTTTTCTTTTCTTAACGCTTTAAGATAAGAAACTATCTTTCTTCCACCTCTGCTGCCTATGGTAGCTACTTGTATTTTATCACCTACATTAAAGATTAATTTACCGTCTTTAGTGATTTCTTCGGTTTTTAAAATACCTTCCGTTTTGTCGTTGATATCAATAAAAGTTTCATCGTCTTTGATTTCAACGATTGTGCCTTGATACAAAACAGAAGTTGTTTGTGTCTCCTCTTCATATTGTTGTAAAAGTGTAGCAAAATCTTCTTCTGCTTCATGATGCACTGGATTAGTTACCTTAGCCATTGTAGTCCTTTGTAAAAAAATAAAATATAGTGCCTTGATTTTAGCCATAATAGCCTTTAATATCTTTTAAATATTGAAAAATATTTTAAAAACAATCTTTGCTAGTTAATGTTTGAGTGGTGTGTTAAAGTATATTTAGGAGCGGTTTTTACTAAACAAACGAAATTTATGTAGATATTGTAAATTTCGTTTGTTTTTGATTTTAATTATTAATTATTTTCATCATCAAAATCTGATTTTTTGCTATTTAAAATGTAAATTATATAACTAATGATAAAAGCTATAAAAGATGGTAAAATCCAACCTAGCATATAATCATATAAAGGTAGTTTATGCACCAAAGAAGATACAAACGGAATTGATATGCTTGCTACATCAAGACCATTAACCAATCCTATAAAAGTAGTAGTATAAATACAAGCTCTATACACCAATCTGCTACTATTTATAACATTGTCTATAAGTGATAAAACTATTAAAACTATAGCAACAGGATATAAACCAACAAGTATAGGAACGCTAAATTTAAGTATATTTTCTAATCCAAAGTTGGCTACAATAAAGCTACAAACAGACCAAACTAAAACCCAAGTTTTATAACTTATCTTTGTAATACTAGAAAAATAAATCGCAGCTGAACCTATAAGTCCTAAAGTCGTTGTAAGACAAGCTAAAAATATAGCAAGACCTAAAACTAATCTTCCAAAATCCCCAAATAAATACTTGCTTATACTTGATAACAATTCTGCGCCATTTTTAGACTCTATAAAAAGTCCTCCAAATTTGTATCCTAAGTATCCTATCATAATATAAACTATCATTAGTATTGCACCTGCTAAAATACCTGATTTGATAGTATTTATAGCAAGTGATTTTGGTTTTGAAAGCCCATAAGTTTTAAGTGCTCCAACAACGCTTATCCCAAAAACTAAAGCTGCTAAAGCATCCATTGTTTGATATCCAGCTACAAATGCTGTTGAAGCTGCATGGTTTTGATACTCCAATGAAGCATCTGCTATAAATGTTTCATTGTTTAGTAAAGTAGCACCGAAAAATACAGCGATTAAAATCAAAAGTGCCGGTGTTAGATACTTTCCTAATGTATCTATCATTTTTGATGGGTTTAAACATATATAGTAGTTTAAAGCAAAATAAGCCACACTATAAACTAGTAAATAAATATCATTTAAACTCATAAAACTATTAGTATCAGAATTTGGTATATATGGAGCTATAGCGATAGCAAATGGCATATTGCTAGCTCTTGGGATTGCTAAAAGTGGACCTATACTAATATAAATTGCTGTTACATAAAAAGTAGCAAACCAAACATCTGCTCTGCTTGCAAGATTTTTAAGCGTTCCTGCTCTTGCAACAGCTGCAACTCCAAGCACGGGTAGTGCAACTGCTGTCACACAAAAAAATAGTATTGCTACATAAAAATTCTCTCCTGCCTTTTGTCCTACTTCTGGTGGAAAAATAAAGTTTCCCGCACCAAAAAACATAGAAAAAAGCATTAAAGAAACTACAAAAAATTCTTTTTTGCCAAAATTACTGCTCATAAAATCCTTTCAAAAAAATGTTAAAAATCTATACTATACTGGCTAAACATTAGGCCGTCCATTACTCCTTCAACCTCATCATCAAAGCCAAGTTCTCTTAAAACCGTAAATGCAAAAGCCGCTGCTGTGCTAGGTCCTGCAGATGTGATGATATTGTCTTTTACAACCACTGGTTTTTCTAGTTTTTTACCAACTATGTTTGCATCACAACCTGGATAGCATGTATACTCTTCACTTAAAACACCAGCTTCTGCTAGTATGATTGGTGATGAGCATATAGCACCAATAAGCTTTTTTTCTTTGTGTAGCTTTTGAATTATAGATATTATTTTTGGATTTGCTTTTAGGTTTGCCATTCCGCTAAAACCACCTGGTAAAACTATACCGTCAAGAGTTGACACATCAACATCATCAAGTAATGTTTCAGCCTTAATCACCAAACCGGTATCCATTGTAACATCTAAAGTGTTACTTATGCTAGCACATATTATATTTATGTTTGCATTTACATCTTTTGCACGTTTTAAAATATCTAAAATCGTAACAAGCTCTATATCTTCAACGCCATTTGCCATAGGGACTAAAATATTTTTTCTCATGATTTAATCCTTTTAAATTGATTTTGATAAAAAACATCATATTAAAGATAAGCTTAATAAAATATAATAACTCTCAAAAGATTAGCTCTACATCATTTAAGAGTTATTTTGTAGTGTAAATTTCGTTTGTTTGTGTTAAACAAACGAAATTTTAAGTTATTCTAGCTCTTCTAGTTCTTTATGATTTTGTTTTGCCCAAGTTGTAGTTGCATCACGAAGTAAAAAGTATTTTTCTTGGCTTAATTTTTCTTCTTTTGTAAGCTCTCTATCTTCTAAAAGCTTTATTGTAAAGTATGTGTCATCACTTTTTGAGTATTTTAAGAAAAATTCAGCAAAATCAAAATAATCTTTTTCTGTTTGATATTCTACCTTTTCTTCAACGTAAATTGTTGGACCAAAACCATTGTGGTTGTGTGTATAACAGCCAAAACCAGCTGCGTATTCTACTAAAAATGTTTTCATATTTTTCCTTTATTTTTGATTGTGAATTGCCAAAAATTCATCATAACTTCCTTTAAAGTCCGTAAACTTGCCATCTTCAAGGTGCCAAATACGATTTGCAAAAGCACTTATAAGCTCTCTATCGTGACTTATACAAATTGCACAACCTTTATAGTTATAAAGTGCTTCTCCAAGCGCTATAATAGCTTCTAGGTCAAGATGGTTGTTTGGTTCATCAAGTAGTAAAAAGTTACCTTTTTCTAGCATTATACGACTTAGCATTAAGCGATGTTTTTCACCACCACTTAGGCTTGAGGCTAGTTTTTCTTGGTCATTTCCACTAAAAAGCATTCTACCAAGGCACTTTCTAATCTCATCGATATCTTTATGATTTTCATCTAAAAGATAATCATAAAGTTTCAAATCTTCACAAATGATATTAACTGTATCTTGTGGGAAATAGCTCATTTGTATTGTTACACCGATTTCAACTTTGCCGCTATCTGGAACGATTTCATTCATGATAATTTTTGCTAATGTGGTTTTTCCAGCACCACTAGGTCCTATAAGAGCTATCTTGTCTCCTTTTTCAACTCTTAAGTTTAAATCTTTAAAAAGGGTATTTTCGTAACTTTTACTTATGTTTTCTAAAAACATAACCTCATTTCCTATATCTCTGTTTGTTCTAAACATAATGCTTGGGTCACGGCGTGATGAGATAGGAATTTCTGTTAAATCTAGTTTTTCTAGTTTTTTCATTCTACTTGTTGCTTGTGCGGCTTTACTAGCGTTTGCACTAAAACGGCGAATAAAGCTTTCTAGTTCTTCTTTTTCTTTTAGTGATTTTTGCAAACTTGCTTCTTTTTGTTTAGCCAAAATTGTACTTTGCATATACCAATCATCATAGTTTCCAGCAAAATCACGAATTGATTTAAAATCCACATCAAGTATTCTAGTACAAACCCTATTTAAGAAAAATCTATCGTGGCTAATTACAACTAAAGTTCCCTCATGACGTGTTAGCTCATCTTCTAGCCAATCAATAGCGTCTAAGTCAAGGTTGTTTGTAGGCTCATCTAAAAACAAAACATCAGGTTTTAAAAATAAAACCTGAGCGATAAGGATTTTAAACTTATCAGCACTTTCAAGAGTGCTCATTTTTGCGTCAAAATCTTTGATTTTAAGACTTGTTAGAATTTTTTCAACCCTTGTTTCATACTCATAATTTGGGTCTTCTTCAGCACAGATAATTTCTAGCTCACTTAATTTTTCATTAATCTCATCTGTATAATCCGTGCAAGTTGCATAGATTTCTTCTTTTTGTTTTACGGCATCATAAAGTCTTTTGTTTCCATATAAAACAGCGTCTTTTACGCTAAATTCTTCAAAAGCAAACTGGTCTTGCCCTAAAACACCAACTTTAAGACCGTTTTCTACTATAACCTCACCGCTACTTGGCTCAATTTCGCCTGAAAGTATTTTTAAAAAAGTAGATTTTCCAGCACCATTTGCACCTATTAAGCCGTATTTTTCACCTTTTTTAAGTGTTAAATTTATATTTTCAAAAAGTAATGTCCCCGGATATCTCATAGAGAGATTTTGTATGTCAACCATAATTTTTCCTTCAATATGTTTTTTATTTGTGTTTTTATGTTTGTTTTAAAGGTAAATAAACTTTTTTTTATGAATAAAAGATATAATCTATCTTTATTTAAAACAAAAGTGTAATCATAACAAATATAATTATTTTTTCAAATTTTACTTTAAAAAGGTGTTGCTTTACTCATGAATAACTCTGCTACTTTTGGTATATTTTATACTTTTATACATTCATTACCAACGGTTAGTGTTATATTTGATTTATTAGCTTTGTTTTTAGCATACCATTTTAAAAATGTTAGAATTTTTTACATTGTTTTATCTTTTTTGATTTTAAAAATAGCACATGTTGTAGAAAGTATCTATCAAGCACATCTTATTATATCCTTGCTTTTACCTTTTGTTTATACTGTTGTATTTATCGCAGATGATAAGGTGATTAGCCTTAAAAATTGTTTTGTTAAGATTGGTTTTTTTGCTTTTGTTTTGATATTTATAATGGTAATGTCAAACATAACTACATTTAACAGTGATATATCTAATACAATTTTTAAAAGCAAATTGATTTATAAGTTTTTTAACCCAATTAGCGAACTTAGCTTTGTTTTGTTTTGGTTTTTTGGTGCTATTATTGTTGTTTATATGTTTTTATATCAACTTAGCATTGTTTATTTTATAGGATATTTTTTAGCTTTTGTTCAGTTTTTATTTTACGGTGCAAGTAGTGCGGTATCTTATTATGAGTTTTCTAGTTTTTGTTTTATTGTGTATTTTATGATAATTTCATATAAGCTTATGTTTTACGACCAACTTACAAACATACTAAACAGAAGAGCTTATGAGCGTTTTTATTCTAAAGATTATTATCTAGCCATATCAGACATAGATTATTTTAAAAAATTTAATGATACTTATGGTCATGATGTTGGCGATATGGTTTTAAAAACGGTTGCAAAAATTATGAAAAAAACTTGTAAAAAAGCTAAGGTTTATCGTCTTGGTGGCGAAGAATTTGTGATTATATTTGACAATATGAGTAAAGATTATGTTGAAAAGACATTAGAAAATTTTAGATTAACTCTATCAAGACATAATATAAAAATTGAAAAAGAAAGTGTAAATATAACTATAAGCATTGGAGTTTGTAAAAACTTAAATACTAAAGATGAGACTTTAAAAATGGCTGATAATAATTTATATAAAGCTAAAGAAAACGGGAGAAATCAAATTGTCTGGTAATAAAGAAATAAAATCAAAAGAATTGTTTGAATGGGATGATAATATCAAAGTTTTTGTAGATGAAGTAGATGAAGAGCATAAACAGCTAGTAGATATTATAAATTCTATACATACATATACTTTAATAAAAGAAAAAGAACAATTAGAAGTTAAAAAAGATGAAGAAGAGCAGCTTAAGACAGAAGGTCGTATCATCAGACAAACAAGCAAAGGTAAGATTGAGCTTATAGAACTTCAAAGATATATAGATGAGCTTAAAAACTATACAATTTATCATTTTAAAAATGAAGAAGAGTATATGAGTAAAGCCGGACTTGATAGAATGTATATACATAAACACCATAATCAACACTTAAACTTCCGTCAACAAGTAGAAATTATGGTAAGCGGACTTGTTGGCGGTGAAATTACCATAAAATCAATACAGAAGCTTTTAAATTTTTTGATTAACTGGTTGGTTTTACATATAGTTGGTGAAGATAAAAATATGGTTAAACAAATTAACCTTATGAAAGAAGAAAAAATAAGTGCCCAAGAAGCTTATCATAGGGTTGAGTCGGAGAAAAACTCACAAGCTACAGTTATGGTTAAAGCTTTGCAAGAATTACTTGTGATTTTTCAAGAAAGAAGTGCAGAGCTTGCTAGAATACAAATGGAAACTCAAGAGCAAGTTGAGAAAAAAACAAGTGAATATTTAAAAATGTATCAAGAGTATGAAAGTTTATCAAAAACAGACCAGCTAACAGGTATTTTTAACCGTAGAAAAGCTATGGAAGTTTTGGAAGAAAACTGGAGAAGATACGAAATGCCAGGAAATAACTTTTCTATACTTTATTTTGATTTGGATAAATTTAAAGAAGTAAATGATGTGTATGGGCATGATAAGGGGGATTTGGTTTTAAAAACTTTTACAGATAAAATCATATCTTTAGATACTCCAAATAGTGTTTTTTGTAGGCTTGGCGGAGATGAGTTTTTAATGGTTCTTGAAAATACAAACAATGAAGAAGCTGTAAACATAGCAAATGATATTTTAAATCAAGTAAATCAAATTGTGATTATGTCAGATGATAACAAAGAGATATGGCGTGGCGTTACAAGCGTTGGTGTAGCATCTACTACAAATTTAAGAGCTAAAAGCTATGAAGGGCTTTTAAAAGAGGCAGATGATTATTTATATGAAGCAAAACATAATGGAAAAAATTGTGTAGTAAGCTCAGTTAATTCGGTAGGAGATTATCAATGAAAAGAATAGTATTGGTTGGTGCTGGTTTTGGCTGTTTGAGTGTAATAAAAAGTTTAGATAAAAATTTATTAAAAAAATATAGTTTTACTTTAGTAAATGACAATTCATTTCACTATCAAACAACATTGCTGCATCAATTTGCTAGTAATACAAACAAAAAAGTCATTCATCCTTTAAGTTCACTTTTACCTTCAGGTGTAAATGTAGTTGAGAGTAAGGTTGTATCAATTAAAGAAAATATGATTGTTACTAGTGATGGGGAAATTAGCTTTGACCATTTAATTCTTGGTATTGGTAGCGAGAAGAATACATTTGGAATTAATGGTTTAGATGATAAAAATGATATAGGAAGTATAGCTAATGCAACTATAGTTTCTGAAAGCATAAGAAGTAAGCTTAGACAAGATAAACCAAAAATAGATAAAAGCGTGATAATATGTGGCGCTGGGCTTACTGGAGTTGAGTTTGCTGGAGCTTTAAGTGATTATGTTAATAAAAACAATATTGATGCAAATATAATGCTTGTTGAAGCATATGAACATATCTTGCCACCTTTTACAAAAGAAGAAGCATTATACGCAAAACAAGTTTTAGAATCTAATGGTGTAAGCGTTTATGAAAACGCAAAGATAATAAAAGGTGGTGAAAATAGCATTTTAATAGAGCAAAAAAACCAAACTCAAGAACTGTTAGCATCAACGATAGTTTGGACTGCTGGTGTAAAAGGAAATGTTATAGCCACAAAATCTCCATTTGAATGTCAAAATAATAGGGTCTTAATAGACGAATATTGTCGTCCAAAAAATATAACTGATGGTAGTATTTTTGTTATAGGTGATTGTTCTTTGATGATTGATGAAAGCACAAATAGACCTTATCCGCCAACGGCTCAATTTGCTCAAAAGCAAGGAGAGTATATAGCAAGTATTTTAAAAGATGTTTTAGAAGGTAGCCCTATACAAACGAAATTTACATACTCAAGCAAAGGCACAGTGTGTTCTTTATGCGATAGTAAGGCTGTTGGTAGCGTAGGTGGAAAAAGCATATATGGTTTTAAAGCGCATATGATTAAAAAAATCATAGATAAAAAATGGTTATTTAAATTATATGGCTTAAAATGCTTATTCATGTAAGGAAAATTTATGTTATTTACAAAAGCTAGTGAATATGCGTTACTTTCTTTGATTTATATATCAAAACAAACAACACCGCAAGATGTTGTAAGTTTATCAACAGAGCTTAATATATCAAAAAGTTTTTTAGCTAAAGTTTTACAAACTTTAGCTAAAGAAGGGATTTTGATTTCCTATAAAGGAGCAAAGGGTGGTTTTGTTTTATCTAAATCGCCAAGTGATATAACAATTAAACAAATAGTTGATTGTGCAGAAAAGAAAAGTGTTGGTGTTTTTGAATGTAGTGGTGGGGTTTGCCCATCAAATAAAGATGCAACTTGTTCAATTTTTCCAATGCTTAACAAACTACAAAATAAAATAGATGATTTTTTAAATAACCTTACTTTGCAAGATATATTAGAGAACTAATATGCCAGATAGTCTTAAAAAATACATACAATATCTTTTAAAGGTAAAAAGCCTAACAATGGTTATTTTAATAGTTGCCATTTTGGCAATTATTATTGTTCCGCTTCCAGGACCTATACTTGATTTTATGCTTGCAGTATCTATATCTTTATCGGTTCTTATAATGCTTGTTTCTTTGTATGTGGATAAGCCTACAAGCCTAACAACATTTCCAACAATAATCTTAATTATCACTCTTTTTAGACTTGCTTTAAACATAGCAACTACTAGAATGATACTTAGTAAAGGTCACGAAGGACCAGAGGCTGTTAGTGATATCATAGCTAGTTTTGGACAGTTTGTTGTTGGTGGAAACTATGTTATAGGTGTTATTGTTTTTTGTATTTTGGTTTTGATAAATTTTATGGTTGTAACAAAAGGTGCAACTCGTGTTAGTGAGGTTAAGGCTAGATTTGCGCTTGATGGTATGCCTATGAAATTTATGGCTATTGATGCAGACTTAAACGCAGGGACAATAGATGATGCACAAGCAAAAGCTAGGCGTGCGGAAGTTGAAAAAGATTCTGAATTTTATGGAAACATGGACGGTTCTTCAAAGTTTATTAAAGGTGACGCTGTTGCAGGTATCATAGTAACAATTATAAATATCGCTGGTGGCTTTATGATAGGTTCTTTTCAGCATGGACTTCCATTGGCAGATAGTGCTCAAACATATACGATTTTAACGATTGGCGATGGGCTTGTAAGCCAAATCCCAGGACTTATCACATCAACAGCAACAGCCATTATCATCACCCGCTCAAACAACATAGACAAAGAGCAAGACCCAGCAAATAACTTTACAAATGAAGCAGTTAAACAGCTTGTTGGTGGATATAATATACTTTTTATACTTTCTGCTATTTTGTTTGTTTTTGCGCTTGTGCCAGGTCTTCCTTTTATATCTCTTGGAATGATGGCTTTATTGTTTTTTGGATTTGGATATTTAATGATAAAAACTCAAAATCCAAACTTTTCTTTCTTTAAGAAAAAAGACCTTGCTACTGGACCTAAAGTTCAATCACAGCAAAAAGCAAGTGAAAACATAATATCTAAACCTCAAAAATCAGATGAGCAGATAGCAAAAGAAAGAGAACAAAAAATTGACAGTATATTAAAACCAGAAATCCTTGAACTTGAACTTGGTTTTGGTCTTTTGCGTTTAGCAGATAGAGAGCAGGGCGGAGATTTAACAGACCGTATATCAAATATAAGAGAAGTTGTAGCGGGTAAATATGGATTTTTAATGCCAGGTGTTAGAATTAGAGATAATATGCAGCTTGATGTTCATAAATATGTCATAAAGCTAAAAGGTAGCACAGTTGCAGAAGCTATCATATATCCTGAAAAATTTTTAGCACTTGATGATGGTATGGCAACAGATGAGATAGAAGGTATTCCCACTACAGACCCAGCATTTGGAACAGCAGGGCTTTGGATAGATGCGTATTTAAAAGATGAAGCTACTATATATGGATATACTGTTGTTGATGCGGCAAATGTTTTATCTACTCATCTTGGAGAAGTTGTGAAAAATTATGCAGCAGATTTACTTACTCGTCAAGAAACAAATAATCTTTTAGAAAAACTTAAAACAAGTTATGAAGTTTTAGTAAATGATTGTTTAAACAATGTTGGCATAGGAACGATACAAAGGGTTTTACAAAATTTATTATCTTCTAAAATCCCAATTAGAGATATGCTTAGTATATTAGAAGATATAACAGATAAATCAGAAAGATATGGAGTAAAAGACCCAGATGAACTTACAGAGTTTGTAAGAACAGCTTTAGCTAGAGTTATAACTAGTCTTTATGTTGATACTAGCGATAATGTTTTTTACTTTTATATCTTAGCACAAGAAACAGTATCAAAAATGCTTGAAATTATGGCAAGTGCAAACAATAAAGCACTACCTTTAAATGTAGCTCAAACAAATGCTTTAATAAATGCTATCAAAAAAACAAAAAATGAGCATATTAAAAACCATGAAATGGTTATTTGTGTAGAACCTACTTTAAGACCGCACCTTGATAAAATCATATCAAGGTTTAATTTAGGTTGTGTGGTTTTAAGCTATACAGAAATAGCACAAACATTTGCTTATGAGACGGAAGGAACTATAGTAGTTGAAAATTTTAATTAAGGAAGAGTATGAAGATATATCATTTATCTGATAAAGATTTAGACGGATATTCTTGTCAGTATGTAGTAAAACATTATTTTGATGATTATGAGTTTTATAACTGTGGATATGGAAAATCAAACACAGAAATGTTTTTTAATATAGTAGAAAAAGCTAAACAAAAAGATGAAAAATGTATCATTTTGGTAACAGATAATGCTCCAGTTGAGAGCGTTTGCGATGATTATGATAAGGTTGTAAGCGATAAGATAAAGTTGTTTTTACTAGACCACCATGCTAGTGCTAAGGATTATTATGATAAATATCCTTGGTATTTTTTTGATGATAGCAGGTGTGCGGCTAAGATTACATATGATTTTTTTGCTGGGATTTATGGAGAGAAAAAAGAGCTTAGCGAGTTTATAGACGCTGTAAATGCTGCTGATATTTGGCTTAAAGATAATCCTAAATTTGAAGTTGGAAAAGTTCTTTTAAATATGGTTGCAACAACAAACGAAATTAATAAAACCTTGTTTAGAAAAGAGCATAACGAATATATTAATTATCTTTTTGATAGGTCAAAGGAGTTTTTAAATCAAGAAAATGCACATATTAGGCTAGAAGAAAATATATATTTTATTAAAAAAGATTTTTTTAAAAAAGATAGTGATGATACGCTAAATAACTTGATTTCAAAGCATATAGTTAAGCTTTTGAGTAAAAACAAAGATAAATTTAGCGTAACTTTTGAAGGATATAAAGGTCTTTTAACTACAAATATAGGCAATGTTTCTGTTATAGGTAATGACTTTTTGGTTTCAAACCATGATGAGTATGATTTTTTTGTAGATATTAGCTCTAAAAAGACTTTTTCATTTCGTTCAAACGGCAAATGTGATGTAAATATGATAGCCAAAAAAGTAGTAGGCGGGGGCGGTCATATCTGTGCTAGTGGTGGGTTTTTTGGAGCTTTTAAAGATAGCATTGATTATGAAGATATCAAAAACCAAGTTCAAAATCTTTTTACTATGAAAGGAGATAAGTAATGCAAGATAAACAAATGATAAAAGAATTACAATTAGAACTTACTTTAATGCAAGATGCTTTAATGCTTAGTCTTGGGGCAAAAGAAGACAAGCTTGATGATATAGCACAGCTTTATATAGAAAAACTTGAAGATGAAGAAGATTATGGTGCAAGTGATATTTTAAGACTTGCTAAACAGATAAAGCAAGAGCATAAAGAACTTTTTGAGTAATGTTTTGAGTAATTTTGAAAAGCAAGAAAGAGTAAAATACATTAGGCTTTTAGAAAAATTTACAAAAAGTATTGTAAATTCATTAAAAAAGCCTGATTTTGACAAGGAAAAACTACTTTTAACAATATCTCAAAAAAGAAAGCTATTTGACAAAGTAGAGCCGCAAGTTTTAAATACAGAGTATTTTAAAGAGCTTGAAGCTTTTGTAAATATGTGTTTTAAAAATGATGTTGATGAAAAAGAGCTTTTATCTAAAGCAAATTTTTTAGATAAGCTAAAAAACCAAAAACACAAAAAAGATAAACATAAAAAAAGATATCAAGAAGATTATTAAATTTCGTTTGTTTTAAATGCTAAACAAACGAAATTTACAAGGAGCGTAGATGATAGATGGTGTTATATTTGATATGGACGGAACTATAATTGATAGCAAAAACGCACTAAGCGGTGCTGTTAATCTCATAAGAAAGGATTTGTTTTTACCAGAGCTTGATAATGATTATATTTTAAACATAATCAACGACCCAAATAAAGATTATGCAAAGCTACTTTTTAACTCTTTGTGTGATGGTGCAAGTTTTAAAGCAAAATACAAAAATGTATATAAACAAAGCTATGTAGAAAATGCAAAGCTTTTTGATGGGGTTTTGGATATTTTTGAGTATTTAAAATCACAAAATATAAAGATAATGATAGCTACAAATGCTCTTGAAACCACGCTTGAAGCTATACTTGATAGCCTTGATATAAAAAAATACATTCATTCTTATGTTGGAATTAAAGACGGCATAAAAGAAAAACCAGACCCACAAATGATAGAGATTTTAAAGGTTGGCTTTAAAAAAGTTATTTTTGTTGGGGATAATGATAAGGATAGATTGTGTGCTAACAATGCAAATGTAGGGTTTTTAAAGGCTTGTTTTGTGGCTAAAAAAACGGATGATTTGATATGTTTTGATGATTTTTCTAGCTTTAAAGAAGGTTTTTTAAAATTATTATAAAGGATAAAAATGGATTTTTTAGATATTTTTGAAAGCACTCCAAAAGATAAATTTTTAGAGTGTTTAAAACACGCAAATGCTGGTGCTTTAGAAAAAAGGTTTGATGATTTAATCAAAGAACAATACGCAATGATGATGATGCTTGAGCAAAGCGGTAAAACAGAAAAAGATATAAGAAATTTCATCATAGAAAATGATGATGAGATTAAATCTAGGTTTGATGATTTTTACATTGATTTTATGGCTAAAGTTTATGGTGCGGAAGGCTGATGAGTGTAGAATTTGGTGATATTATCAAAATTGATGTAGATGATTTTGATAAAGATGATTTTTTAAAAAAAGCAAAAGAGTTAAAACCTTGGAGAAAAGGACCATTTAAAGTAGGAGATGTGCTAATTGATAGCGAGTGGCAAAGCTTTATGAAATTTAATATCCTAAAGCCACATCTTGATATCTTAAAGGATAAGGTAGTGGCTGATATAGGCTCAAATAATGGGTATTATGCTTTTAAGTTTTTACCTTATGAGCCAAAAAAAGTTGTATGTTTTGACCCATCACACAAATGTCACCAACAATTTGACTTAATCAACAGCTACATAAAAAGTGACATTATATACGAAGAGCTAAAGGCTGAAGATGTGCCAAATTATGCTTATAAGTTTGATGTGATTTTTTGTCTTGGCGTGATATATCATAGAAGCGACCCAGTGGCTATGCTAAAGCAACTAAAAGCATCGCTAAACCCAAACGGAGTAGTATTTTTAGATACTATTTTTATAGATGGGGATTTGCCTTATGCTTTAGTCCCTGATACAAGCTATGCAAAAATGTCAAATATTTATTTCATTCCTACTATTTTAGCTTTGCAAAATTGGTGCAAAAAGGCAAAATTTTCAAAATTTACTTTAATAGGCGAGAAAAAAACCGATATAAATGAACAAAGAAAAACAGAATGGATAGATGGGTATTCTTTAGAAAATTTCTTAAAAGATGAAGATTTTACCATAGAAGGATATCCAGCACCAAAAAGAGTATATGTTAAATTAGAGGTTTAAAATGGAAGAAAAAGAAGAATTTGTATTGCCTGAAGAAGAAAATCCACTCGCAAGTCAAATTAATTGTTGCCCAAACATCAAGTTAAATCTTAGCGGTGTTATCACTGAGCTTGGCTCAAATTTAGCTAAAAGTAGGTTTGTGATAACTTCTGATATGCTTGTTGATGAAGAAGGTCTTGCAAATTCTGGTTTTGTTTTTAACGCTGCTACTTATGTGGCACAAGCGGTTTTAAATGTAAATAACACTATGGTTATGAGCTCAAAAGTAGCTTTTTTTGCACCTGCAAAACTAGGAGATGTTATAGAGTTTGAAGCTAGTAGCAAGTTAAGCAATCTTAAAAAAAGAGAAGTAAAAGTAGTTGGAACTTTAAGAGAGATTAAGATTTTTGAAGGTATGTTTCAAGTTCTTGCAAGCGATGAGCATATCTTAAAGATAAATGAAGAAGAGATAAAAAATCAAGAAAAAGCTAGAAAAAAAGAAGCTAAGCTAAAAAGAGAAAGTGCTTAACTAAACTTATAAAACAATTTATGTTTAAATTTCGTTTGTTTGTAAATTAATGCAACCTAACAACAATCAAAATAACTTTAAACAAACGAAATTTAGACTACCTACAAAAGATAATTATGATTTCATAAATAAGCCAACAATTTAGCTTTGATTGTTTGTTTAATAATAAAATTAAATCATTTGTTTAAAGTGTTTTGTTTTAAGTTCTATCTTAGATTT
>CAZYDK010000021.1:0-18409 GCA_964646025.1 uncultured Campylobacteraceae bacterium
TTATAGTGATTTTTTGATTTCGTTTTTCATATCAGCTACTATTGTTTCTATAGTTCTTTCGCCGTTTATTTGGATATGAAGATTTTTGTTTTTATAAAAATCTAAAATTTCTTTTAAAGGTTCAGTATATACTTTCATGCGGTTATAAAACACTTCTTCATTGTCATCAGCACCTCTAGCACGACCTAAAACTCTATCTTTTGCTACTTGTTCGCTTACATATACTTCAAAAACTTTTACCAGCTTTACTTCATTTTGAGAGTTTAGTTTTTCATCAAGTGCCATCATTTGCTCTACACTTCTTGGATAGCCGTCTATTAAAACTATATCGCTTGGAGCTTTTTGTAAAGCACTCATGATTGTGTTTATAACAACTTCAAGCGGAACTAGATTTCCTTTTGATATAAAGCTATCTATCAGCTTTCCAAGTTCGCTTCCACTTGCTACTTCTTCTCTTAAAAGCTCACCTGTTGAATAATGTGTATAATTTTCATCTTTTGCGATAATACTAGCGTCTGTTGTTTTGCCGCTACCTGGTGCACCTATTATCAAAAATAGTTTTTTCATTTTATATCCTTTCACAATAAAAGCCCTAATTTTAAACAACTAATTTTAAATGATAATAAAATTAAGATTATTTTTTATGATTTATTTTTAGTAAATTCTTTTAAAAAGTCTTCTATTTTGTATCTTTGGCGATATTCTTCGCTAAGCAAATGCACCAAAAAATCACCAAAATCAAGCACAACCCAATCTTCACTTACTTCACTACCAAACAAATTTGCTCCAAGCTCTTTAGCTTTTTGAGTAAGCTCATCAACTAAAGCCAAAGTTTGTTTTGTGCTAATAGTTGTAGCCAAAATCACATAATCAGTAAAATAATCACTACTACTTACATCTACAATTTCAACATTTTCTGTTTTTTTGTCTTCTAAAAAAGTTTTAATTTGTTCTAACATTTTAATCCTTGGTAAAAATTTATTACTTCATCTTTTATTTTATCATTTACTTTATCAATTTTAAGTTCATTTCTAATAATACTTGAAGAAATATCAACTTTCATTTTGATATGCTTAAATTCATCTGGAATGAAAATATCAAGCCTATCAGCTACTACAAACTCAACTAAAGTTTTTAACACATCATACTCATGCCATTTTGGCAAAGTTTGCACATGGTCTGCTCCTATTATAAAATATGTTTTATTAGGATTGTATTTTTTTATAAGATATCTTACTGTTTGTATGCTAGGCGTTGGTTTTTGCTCGTTTATTTCATACTCATCTATGATAAGTTTTTCATCATAATCAAAAACTTTTTTAAGCCAAGATATCCTTAAGCTAGGACTAGCACAAAAACTATCTTTAAATGGGCTTATATATGTTGGTATAATGATAAGTTTATCTATATCAAGCATATCTAGTGCATTTTTTACTATTTTTTCATGTCCTAAATGCACTGGGTCAAAACTTCCGCCAAATATTGCTATATTCATTTATCTAACTTTCAAACTTTTTTAAGTAATATTATCAAAATTTTTATAAAAACAAAAGGTGTATTAATGCAAAAAACAAAAGTTGCTATAAATGGTTTTGGCAGAATAGGGCGTTGTGTAGCTAGAATACTTCTTGATAGTAGTGATTTTGAACTTGTTGGAATAAACTGCTCTTGGGATAAAGATAATCTTAAGTACCTTTTTAAATATGACAGCGTTCATGGAAGATATGAAAAAGATGTTAAGATAGAAGATGAATTTTTGATAGTAAATAATCACAAAATAAAAATTTTTAACACTAGAGATTTAGAAAGTCTTGATTTTGCTAGTGTTGGT
This sequence comes from uncultured Campylobacteraceae bacterium, assembly GCA_964646025.1. GTDB lineage: Bacteria > Campylobacterota > Campylobacteria > Campylobacterales > Campylobacteraceae > Campylobacter_E. Next base: position 1,832 of record CAZYDK010000021.1, read on the forward strand.
GCGGAAATTGTTTTTGAATGCACGGGAGCATTCTTAACTACACAAAAGTGTGAGCCATACCTTAAAAATGGCATAAAAAAAGTTCTTCTTTCAGCTCCAGCAAAAGATGATACTCCAACTTTTGTAATGGGTGTAAATGATGATAAGTATAACGGCGAAAATATCATCTCAAACGCATCTTGCACCACAAACTGCCTTGCTCCACTTTGCAAAGTTTTAGAAAAAGAATTTGGAATTAAAAAAGCACTTATGAATACAATCCACGCTTACACAGCTTCTCAAGAAGTTGTTGATACAAAATGTGCTAAAGATATAAGGCGTGGTCGTGCTGCAGCGTGCAACCTTGTTCCTACTTCAACGGGTGCAGCTAAAGCTATCTTTAAAGTTTTACCTAGCATGAAAGACAAAATTGACGGTCAAAGCGTTCGTGTTCCTTTAGCTGATATTTCTATGGTTGATTTAACGGCTGTTTTAGAAAAAGATGTTGACAAAGATACTATCATAAAAGCTTTTGATGAAGCTAGTAAGTCGTATTTATCTGGTATGCTTGAAGTTGATTATGAAAAAAGAGTTAGTAGTGATTTTATAGGTAGTGGTTATGGTAGTATAATGGCTGCTGATTTGGTTCAAGTTGTAGATAAAAACATGGTAAAAATACTAGCTTGGTATGATAATGAGTGGGGTTATTCTAATCAACTTGTAAATTTAGCAAGAGTTGCTAGAAAAAGTTTTTAAGGGCTTGTGATGCTAGTGTCAATTAAAGATTTAGATATAGATAATAAAACGGTTTTAATAAGATGTGATTTTAACGTTCCGCAAGATGAGTTTTTAAATATCACAGATGACAGACGCATAAAATCATCAATCCCTACTATAAAGTATTGTTTAGACCACGATTGTAAAATCATAATCATGAGCCATTTAGGTCGCCCAAAAGAAAAAAGCGATACATATTCTTTAAAGCCTGTAGCTAAGCGTTTATCTAAGCTTTTAGGTGTAGATATAAAACTTTCTAGTGATGTTGTTGGAGATGATGCTTTTACAAAAGCAAAAAGTCTTCAAACAGGTGAGATTTTAATGCTTGAAAACCTTAGGTTTGAAAAAGGCGAAACTAAAAATGATGAAGAATTAGCTAAAAAATTAGCAAGCTTAGCTGAAGTTTATATAAATGATGCTTTTGGTGTTTGTCATAGAGCGCATGCTAGTGTTGAGGCTATCACTAGATTTATCCCTTCTTGTGCTGGATTTTTACTTCAAAAAGAAATTGAATTTGCCACAAACTTACTTAAAAAACCAGCAAGACCTTTTGTTGCTGTTGTAGGTGGTAGCAAGGTAAGCGGAAAGCTTCAAGCACTTCATAATCTACTTCCTAGAGTTGATAAACTTATAGTTGGTGGTGGTATGGCTTTTACGTTTTTAAAAGCACTTGGGGTAAATATAGGCAACTCTATTTTAGAAGAAGAGCTTATAGAAGACGCAAAAATCATAATGCAAAAAGCAAAAGAACTTGGAGTGAAATTTTATTTGCCTGTAGATGTAGTGGCAGCTCAATCTTGCTCTCAAGATAGTGTTATGAAGCATGTTCCAGTGCAAGAAATTCCAAGTGATTGGATGGGGCTTGATATAGGACCTGCTAGTGTTAGGCTTTTTAGAGAAGCTATAAATGACGCACAAACCATATGGTGGAATGGACCTATGGGTGTTTTTGAGATAGATAAGTTTAGTAAAGGTAGCTTTAAAATGGCTCATTATATAAGTGAAAGCTATGCTACAACTATTGTTGGTGGTGGGGATACCGCTGACGTGCTAAATCGTGCTGGAAATGCTGATGATATAACTTTTGTTTCAACTGGTGGCGGTGCTAGTTTGGAGCTAATAGAAGGTAAAGAACTACCAGGAATTAAACCTTTAATAGCTAAAGATGATTTTAATTAAAACATTACAAACAAACGAAATTTGAAAAATTTTCTAAATTTCGTTTGTTTTAGGAGATTTTATATGATAATAGCTGCAAATTTTAAATGCAATAAAACTAGAGCAGAGTTTAAAGAATATGCTAAAAAATTAAATGATTTTTTAAAAGATAATAAAACCAATGCAAGGGTTTATGTGGCTCCTAGCTTTACTAGTTTTTGTGAAGGTGAGTTTAATTTTACACAAACTAGTCAAAATATATATCCCGTAAAAAATGGTGCATATACAGGAGAAATAGGGCTAAGTCACTTAGAAGAATTTAATATAAAAAGTGTTATTTTAGGTCATTGTGAAAGAAGAGCTTTAGGGGAAAGCGATGATTTTTTAGTGCAAAAATTTAATTTTTGTAAAGAGCATAATCTTGAGATAATTTTTTGCATAGGCGAAGATACTCATGTTTATGAAAACAAAAAAACTCTTGAGTTTTTAAAAGCACAATTAGCTAATATTGATTTAAACTACGAAAAATTAATACTAGCTTATGAGCCGATTTATTCTATCGGAAAAAAAGCAGCTAAACTAGAAGATATAAAACAAGTTGTGGAGTATCTAAAAACATTAACCAAACAACCAATTTTATACGGCGGTAGCGTTAATGATGAAAATTTTAAAGATATAAAAAAATTATGTGATGGTGTTTTGATTGGTTCAGCTTCTTTGGATATTGATAATTTTATAAATATTATTAAGAAAATATAAAGATGATACTTATTTTTATTTGTTCTTGCTTTATACTTATAGGGCTTTTTGTTTTATTTTTAAAACATAATGAAGAGCAAGATGAAATAGAGCAAAATTACAAATATAGATTAAGATGTATTTGTCCTTGTTACCGTATGTCAAAGCGTAAATTTTTTCCAAATATGTATATTTATTATGGAATTTTTGTTTTTATATATAGCGTTTTACATGTGAATTATGCTTATGATATTTGGCATGTAATTTATGCTATTTTATCTTTTTGTATTATGGTTATAGGAGTTTTTTTAAAGTGATATTTAATTTAAAATATACTATCATCTTGAAAAAAATAACAACTTTTTGGAGAAAGTGTGAATATTGATATTAAAACACTTACGGTGGAGCGTATGTGTAGGCTGATACATGAATTATTGTTATACATAGAAAATATATTTACAAAACATGGACTTTGCAAGGTTATAGTATTTTCTGTTGGCCTTGTGCATTGTTTGTATGCTGGTGTGTTTTTTGCTGCTGGTTATCAAATGATGGGACTTGTAAATGTAGGAAGCATTGGATGGTATTGTTATGCTTTTTATTTGGCTAAAAACAAAAAAAATAGACAAGCATTTATGGCTACAGTTTTGGAGGTGTATTTCCATGCTGTTCTTGCTTCTAGTTTTTTTGGTGGTGGCTCATTGTTTATTTTGCCACTATTTGGCATATATATGCTTCAATTTATTGCCTTTAAAAATGTTTTTACAAATATTTGTATAATGGTATTAAGTATTGTTGCATTGATAGTTTCATTTGCACATGGACCTACTGTATATATAAACAGTGATACTTTATATTTTTTTATTGTTATGAATTCAATTATAGTTAGTGTATTTATCAGCTTTTTTGGCATTATCTTTAGTTTTCAAGGTGATAGCATAGAAGAAATTAGAAAAAAATATTATATTGATTGGCTAACAGGATTAAACAATAGAAAATATGTTGAAGAAAGAATGTTTAACAATCTTGAAGAATGTAAAAATCTAACTATTTGTATATGTGATATAGATAATTTTAAAAATATCAACGATAAATATGGACATGATGTTGGTGATATTGTTTTAAAAAGGGTTGCAGAGCTTCTTAAAAGAGAGGCTTGTAGTTTTGATTGCGAAGTTGCAAGATGGGGTGGAGAAGAATTTATTTTTAAAATTACTAATGCAAATGCACTTATAAGTCAAAACTTTTTTGAAAATGTAAGACATAGTGTAGAAGAAAAATATATTCAAGAAATTAAATCAAATATAACAATAACTCTTGGGGTATGTTATGTTAAATCACCAGACCCAATGTTGATTAATCAATACTTTAAAGCATCTGACAACCTTTTATATAAAGGAAAAAATACAGGTAAAAATAAAGCAGTGTTTAGCGTTTATAAGGATGGAATTGATGCTTAATGTTGATTTTTCAAACAGAGCTTATGTATACCGTGAAAAAACAGGGCTTAAAGCTATAAATGATATTGATTTTCCAGATATTGGAAGTTTGCTTTTTATGGATGATAAAAAAACTAAACTTATAAATAATTTTACTAATTTTATAGAAAACAAACCTTTTAATCATGTTTTATTAAGTGGGGCGAAAGGTTGTGGTAAATCAAGTCTTGCAAAAGCTATTTTTGGATTATTTGATGAACTTGTGATTATTGAAATCTTTAAAAAAGATTTAATTATGCTTCCTTACATCATAGATAAAATTAGAGAATTAGATAAACATTTTATTATCTTTATAGATGATTTGAGTTTTGACGGGATTACAGATGAGTTTATGGAGCTTAAAAGCACACTTGAAGGTAGTCTTGAATTACCTGCAAAAAATGTTATGTTTGTAGTAACTTCTAATTATAAAAACCTTATAAAACAAACTAGACTTGAAGCTGACGGGCTAGGAAGAGATTTAAACTATAATGATATAAACGAACAAGAGTTAAGCCTAAAAGATAGATTTGGTATAACTATGTATTTTTATAATTATTCGCTAGATGATTATTATGAGTTTGTAAAATTTTATTTTCAAGATATAGATGTTGATGAAAAAATCCTTTTGCAAAAAGCTTTTGAGTTTGCAAGTTTAAAAGCAAGTAGAAGCCCTAGAACCGCTAAACAATTTTATCAAGATTATGCTGGTAAGTTTTGATGTTAAAGGATTTTTATATTGAGCTTAAAAAGCTTAATTTTACTCAAACAAAACAAGAATTTTACACTACAAATCTGACATTATTTGAAGAAATTGTAAGTATATTTTTATCTCAAAACACCAAATGGGATAAAGTTTTAAAATCACTTAAAAACCTACAAACAAACGAAATTTGCGAAAAAAATATACTAAAATGTGATTTAGCAACTTTGATTAAACCTAGTGGCTTTTACAACACAAAAGCTAAAAAAATCATTGACTTTTTTTCTAAAATCAATGAAGATTATCTACAAAATGGATTAAGTTTAAAAGAATGTATCAATCTTATAAATAAAGACTATCTTTTAAGTATCAAAGGCATTTTTGAGCATACGGCCGATATGATTTTGTGTTTAGTAAAAGAAGAAGATACGCTTATTATAGATAGTGATTTTTTAAAAATAGCTTCATATTTAGGCTATGAGCTTGAAACATATTCTCAAGTTAAAGAATTGTTTACGGACGCTATTTTTGCAAATATAGATGAACTTATGAACTTTTATCAAGCAAAAAGCATAAACGAGCTTATGGTTATGATTTATTTTGGAGTTGGTAGATTTTGTAAAGAATTTTATACCAAAAAAGACTTTACACCACAAGCTAAAGAGATTTTAAACAAAGCTTTATGAATTTTTCTTATCTTAACCAAGAACAGCTAAATGCTGTAAAAACCCCATTTGGATATAACCTAGTCATAGCAAGTGCAGGAACAGGCAAAACTAGCACTATAGTTTCTCGCATAGCTTATCTTTTAGAACAAAACATAGACCCAAAAACCATAATGCTTCTTACTTTTACAAGTAAAGCAGCGTCTGAAATGTGTAGTAGGCTTAGTAAAATTTATGATAAAAAAATCATAGAACAGATAAAAGCTGGGACTTTTCATAGTGTATGTTATAAGTTTTTAAAAGATATTGGAATTAAAGTCAATATCAAAAAAGATTATGATTTAAAAATCTTGCTTAAAAGTGTTTGCGACAAATACCAAAAATCTTCATCTATGTATAATTATTCTTATTTGTATGATATTTATTCTTTGTATTTTAACACTTGTTTGGACGGAGATTTTTGTAGTTGGTTTGTAGATAACTATAGCGAAGAAAGACATGATTTTGTTTTTTTATATGAAGAGATTTTAAAAGAATTTATACAAGAAAAGCAAAAATATAATTACTATGATTTTAATGATTTGCTAATAGCTGCCAAAAATCATCTCAAACAAACGAAATTTAGCGAAGTTTTAGTTGATGAGTATCAAGACACAAATATGCTTCAAAGCTCCATTTTAGATACCTTAGATAAACAAAGTTTGTTTTGTGTTGGAGACTATGACCAAAGCATATACGCTTTTAATGGTGCAAGTATTGATATAATTGGAAGCTTTAGCAAAAGATATAAAAATGCAAATGTTTATACTTTAAACAAAAATTATCGCTCCACAAAAAGCATACTAGCTTTAGCAAACAAAGTTATATCGCTTAATGAAAGGCTTTATGAAAAAAAGCTAGAAGTTACAAAACTTGATAGAGATTTTACACCAAAGCTTAAAATTTACCAAGACCAAAAAGAACAATTTGAGCAAATCTGTAAAAGCATTCAAGAAAGTAAAATAAATCATAATGATATAGCTGTAATTTACCGCAATAACTCAAGTGCTGATAGCTTTGAAGCGATTTTAAGACTTTATAAGATAAAAGCTCAAAGAAAGGGTGGTAACAGCTTTTTTGATAGAATGGAAATTAGGCTTTTATGCGATTTGGCATTTTTATGTGAAAATGACAAAGATATAATGGCATTTTTAAATATATTTGAACATTCTAAGGCAGCAACTTCAAAAATGCTTAAAACAATATCTGAAAGCCTTTTAGCTTTAGGTGATGGTAGTATAAAAAAAGGTCTTATAAATCCAAAAAAAGACATATTGCTTGATTTTGCAAAAAAACAAAATGACGCTTTGGGGCTTTTTGCTTTTAGTGATGAATTTGATTATAAAAAAAAGTTTATGGGTAAAATCAAAGATGATTTTATAAATCATCCTATCTTAGAATACGAGCTTTTAAGTGTAGAAAATGCTATGTTTTTGGAAGAGCTTAGAGATTTTTTGCTTAACAGTAAAGATAAAAGCCCTTATGAGCTTATAAAAAGTGCTATAAATAGCGGTATTTATCAAAATATCAAACAAAATATCGCAAAAAAAAGAAGTTTTGTAAACACTAGCTTTAGCCAAGAAAAATACGAAGAAAACATAGAAAAACTTAACAAAAGAGCAGAAATCATCAAAGATATAGCAAAAGATTTTGATGATTGTAACAGTTTTTGTAATTATCTTAATTTAGAGCCTAGTAAAAACTCAAAAGACGGCATACATTTGCTTACAATTCATGCTAGTAAAGGGCTTGAGTTTGATAAGGTGTTTTTAATAGACCTTGACCAAAAACGCTTTCCTAACACAAAACTTGCAAGTCGTGCAGGCGGGATTGAAGAAGAAAGAAGGCTTTTTTATGTCGCAACTACTAGAGCAAAAGAAGAGCTTTATTTAAGCTATGCCTTGTATGAAAATGGTAAAAAAAACAAAATGTCACAATTTTTACTTGAAGCAGGTTTTAAAGAAAACTAATTTTTGTATTTTTGGATAAGTTGTGTATAATAACGATTTTATTATTTTAAAGGAGACAGCTTGGACCCCAGTTATTCTATAACTATGATAGTTTTAGCATTGTTTTTTGTTTTTTTAAATGGCTTTTTTGTTTTAAGCGAATTTTGTATAGTAAAAGTTCGTAAAAGCAAGCTTGAAGAATTTGTCAAAGATGGTAAAAAAAACGCAAGATTGGCACTTGAAATCACACACAATCTTGATACATATCTTTCAGCTACTCAGCTTGGTATCACTCTTTCATCACTTGCTCTTGGTTGGCTTGGAGAACCTGCTGTTTCAAAGCTTATAGAACCACTTTTTGCAATGATGGGATTAGATGCCATTAGTCTTCACTCTGTTTCGTTTGTTGTAGCATTTATATTTATAACACTACTTCATGTTGTTTTAGGTGAGCTTGTTCCAAAAAGCGTTGCTATATCAAAAGCGGAAACTAGTGTTTTAATCATTGCTAGACCTTTGTATCTTTTTAGAGTATTTTTTGCTCCGTTTATTAAAACTTTTGATTTGTGTTCTGCTTTTATTTTAAAAAGGATTTTAGGTATAGAACCAGCTAGCGAAAGCGAGTTAGCACATAGCGAAGAAGAGATAAAATACATAGCAACAGAAAGTAGAAAAGGCGGGGTTTTAGATGAGTTTGAAACAGAAATCATACAAAATGCTGTTGATTTTTCTGATATTGTTGCAAAAGAGATTATGACACCTAGAAAAGATATGATTTGCTTAAATAAACAAAAATCATTTGAAGAAAATATGCAAGTTGTATATAGCGCTAAGCATACTAGATTTCCATATATTGATGGAAGTAAAGATGTAATTTTAGGAATGATACATATAAGAGATTTAATTGAACGACATTATGAAAAAAAAGAAGATACAAAAGTATCTAGTCTTGATGATTGTGTTAGAAAAATGATTATTGTTCCAGAAAATATATCTATATCAAAAGTGCTTTTAATGATGAATAAAGAGCAAATTCATACCGCATTAGTCATTGATGAGTATGGCGGAACTGCTGGACTTTTAACAATGGAAGATATAATTGAAGAAATTATCGGAGATATATCAGATGAACACGATGTTAAAGATGTTGAGTATAAAAAACTAGCAGATAATATATATGAAGTAAATGGTAGACTTGATATAGAAAGTGTTGAAGATTTACTAGGGTTTAGATACTCTAAAGATTTAGAAGAAGTAACAATAGGCGGATATGTTTTCAATCTTTTAGGACATTTACCAGAAGAAAAAGAAAGAGTAGAAGATGAGTATTGTTACTATGAAGTTAAAAAAATGAAAGAAAATGCGATAGTAAAATTAAAAATTGTTAAAAAAGGAAATAATTAATGAAAAAATATAGACTAATAACTAGAAGCGATATGGATGGACTTGTTTGTGCTGTGCTTTTAAAGCATATTGACATTATAGATGATATAAAATTTGTTCACCCAAAAGATATGCAAGATGGTATCATAGAAGTTACCTCAAACGATATTACCACAAACTTACCTTACAATAAAAATGCTTTTTTAGTTTTTGACCACCATGAAAGTGAAGCAAGTAGAAACGATAAAGCAGATAATTATATAATGGTAAGTAATGCACCTAGTGCTGCTAGAGTTGTTTATGATTATTATGTTAAACAAGGCTATTCTTTTCCAAAAGAATGGGATGATATGATGATAGCTGTTGATAAAGCAGATTCTGCTCAGTTTGAATTAGATGATGTTTTAAATCCTAAAGGTTGGGAATTTTTAAGCTTTTTAATGGATAGTAGAACTGGTCTTGGAAGATTTCGTGAATTTCGCATAAGCAACTATAATCTTATGATGGACTTGATTGATTATTGTAAAGACCATACGATAGATGAGATTATGGTTTTGCCCGATGTGGTGGAAAGAATAGAGCTTTATAAAAAATATCAAGATGACTTTATAGCTCAGCTTAAAAGATGTAGCAAAGTTTATAAGAATTTAGTAGTTCTTGATTTAAGCGATGAAGAAACCATATACCCAGGTAATCGCTTCATGATATATGCACTTTATCCTGAATGTAATATTTCCATACATAAAATACTAGGCTTTAAAGGTCAAAATATGGTTTATGCTGTTGGTAAAAGCATTTTCAATAGAACAAGCAAAACAGATATAGGACAGCTTATGCTAGAGTATGGCGGAGGCGGACATAATGCTGCTGGAACTTGTCAAGTGCCACATGAGAGTGCAGAAAAAGTTTTAAATGAACTTATAGCAAAAATTAATCAAGATGGATAAATATATGAAAAAAATCTATATAGCAAATGACCATGCAGGATATGAGCTTAAGATTGAACTTTGTAAGCATTTAGAAGAGTTTGGATATAATGTTGTTGATTTGGGAACAGATAGTAAAAATAGCGTTGATTATCCTGATTTTGCATACAAATTAGCTCAAAGTATAAAAAATGATGATTTTGGAATTTTAATTTGCGGAAGTGGTATAGGCATAAGTATAGCGGCAAATAGACATAAAAATATCCGTGCCGCACTTTGTGATAGTGAAATTTATGCAAAACTTTCAAGAGAGCATAATGATGCAAATGTTTTGTGCTTAGGCGGTAGGCTTTTAGGGATTGATAGAGCAAAAAGTATTGTTGACACATTTTTAAATACAGATTTTAGTAATGGAATTAGACATAAAAACCGTATTGAAAAGCTTACAAAAGGATAAGAATGTTTAGTGATTGGTTAATTTTTACTGGACTTATTTGTCTTTGTATATATTTGGTTGTAATGTTGTTTTATTATAAAACATTACTTAGAAAAGAAAAAATATCAAAAGATTTTATCAAAAATACGCTTGATGATACAGAAGTTGTTCTTAGAAAGCAACAAGCGCAACTTCAAAGAAGTCTTGGAAATATAGATTTATTAACAGATGAACTTGATAAAATTAAATCTGATTTAACCAATCTTAGAACGAGAAATTCACAATATAGGCTTGAAAATTCAAAGTTAAATTCCAAAATTAAAGAATTAGAAGCCAAAATAGAATCACTTTTATAGGAGCAAATATGCTAAGTAAAGAACAAGAAAATTATTTTAATTCAAAAATAACCCAAATCAAAGATTATCCAAAACCAGGAATAGTTTTTAAAGATATAACCACACTCTTAAATGACTCAGAAGCTTTTTGCAAATTAATAGAACACTTAGTTGATAAATACAAAAATGATAAATTAGATTTTATTGTAGGATGTGAGAGTAGAGGGTTTATATTTGCTAGTGCATTATGCTATGCTTTAAAAGTGGCTTTTGTGCCAATTAGAAAAAAAGGGAAGCTTCCAAGAGATGTATTTTCTATAGATTATGAGCTTGAATATGGCACTGATAGTATAGAAATTCATAAAGATGCTTTTTTAGGCAAAAAAGCAAATGTTTTACTTGTAGATGATTTAATAGCTACTGGCGGAACGGCTATAGCAAGTGTTGAGCTTATAAAAAAATTGGGTATAAATAGTATTAAAAGTTGTTTTTTACTTGATATTGTAGAGCTTGGTGGTAGTGATAAACTAAAACATATATGTGATGATGTTTATAGTGTTATAAAGGCTTAGGAGTGTGTTTTGAATGCTATAATTGATTTTATTTTAAATTTTTTTGACGACCCACAAACTGTACTTACAAATCTTTTTGAACAAAGAATTATCCTTGCTTCGTTTATTATTTTTTTATGGTGTTGTCTTGAGGGTGAAATCGCACTTATTTTAGCTGGTCTTGCAGCACATAGCGGACATATACATATAGGCATAATTACATTTGTAGCAGGGTGCGGTGGTTTTGTTGGAGACCAAATTTATTTTTACATAGGTCGCTATAGCAAAAGCTATATTAGAAAGAAACTAAAATCTCAAAGAAGAAAATTTGCAGTAGCACATGTTCTTTTACAAAAATATGGTTGGCCAATAATTTTTATACAAAGATATATGTATGGATTTAGAACCGTTATTCCTATGAGTATAGGGCTTACTGGATACAGTGCTAAAAAATTTGCTTTTATAAATTTTATATCTGCTCAAATTTGGGCTGCTATTACGATAACACTTGCGTATATTTTTGGAGACAAAATTTGGCAGATGATAGAATGGGGGAAAGAGCATTGGTATTTAGCTGGAGTGTTAATCATATGCTTTTTAGGGCTTTTGTTATATGGATTTAAAAATTTAGAAAAAAAATTATTAAGAAAGAAAGGTAAAAAAGTTGAAAGTAGTATTTAATGAAAAAAATATTGATTTTAAAGTAAATTTCGTTTGTTTGAAAGATTTGACACCTTATAAAGACGATAAAGATTTTTTTGAATTAAACAATTATGATGGAAGTGGTAATTGTATAAATTTATCTAAAAAATGTATTTATGTAGGTCTTCCTAAAGATATAAATTATGCAACTTTTATATCAACACTAGGTTCTGCTATAAAAAGCATTAAAAAACTTAAAATTAAAAGTTTGGGTGTTGATTTTGTAAATCTTGGTTGTGAATTTTATAGTGCATACGCTACCACATATGCTGTAAATACAGCGTTATATGAGTTTGGTAAGTATAAAAAAGATTCTAAAAAGCATACTTTAGAGCTTTTGAGCATAAACGCTAAAGAAAATGATGATATAAAAGAAGGGGTAAATTTAGGTATCGTTTTAAGCGAAGTTTGTGATGAAGTTAAAAATATAGTTAATGAAATCCCAAGCACATATAATCAATTAAGTTTTGAAAATGACGCATTAAGATTAGCAAAAACTTATAATTTAGAATGTAAAATTTATAGTGATGATTATATGCAAAAAGAAGGTATGAACGCATTTTTAGCTGTAAATCGTGCTAGTGAATACCCCGCAAAACTTATACATTTAGCATACAAGCCAAAAAATTCGAAAAAAAGAATTGTTTATGTTGGAAAGGGCTTAGTCTATGATACAGGTGGACTTAGTCTTAAGCCTGCTGATTTTATGCTTACTATGAAAGCAGATAAAAGTGGTGCGGCTGCAGTTTTGGGTATAATACAAGCAGCAAGCATGCTAAATCTTCCTTTTGAAATCCACGCTATAATAGGAGCAGCACAAAACTGCATAAGCTCAAAATCTTATATGCCAGATGATGTTGTAATATCTCGTGAAGGAATAAGTATAGAGGTAAGAAATACAGATGCTGAAGGTAGACTTGTTTTAGCTGATTGTTTAAGCTATGCACAAGATTTAAAACCTGATTTGCTTATAGACTTAGCAACATTAACTGGAGCATGTGTTGTTGGTCTTGGTGAGTATACAAGCGGTATAATGGGATATAGCGAAAAACTTCAAAATGAATTTTATGAAAATTCTAAAAAAAGTGGAGAATACACTTGCGTACTTCATTTTAACCCACATATAAAAGAGCTTATAAAAAGTAAGATAGCAGATTTAAGCAATACTGGCAGCTCAAGATATGGTGGTGCTATTAGCGCTGGTATGTTTTTAGGAGAATTTATAAGAGAAGAATATAAAGATAAATGGTTGCACCTTGATATAGCAGGTCCAGCATATGTAGAAAAAGAATGGGGAGAAAACCCACATGGTGCAAGTGCTGCTGGAGTTAGAATGAATATTGTAAACTTATTAAAACTAGCAAGGGGTAAGTAATGGGACTTAGTGTTGGTATCGTAGGACTTCCAAATGTTGGTAAAAGCACAACATTTAACGCTTTGACAAAAGCAGCAAATGCAGAAGCGGCAAATTATCCATTTTGCACAATTGAGCCAAACAAAGCTGTAGTAAATGTCCCTGATAATAGACTAAATGAACTTGCAAAGATAGTAAATCCTGATAGAATGCAGTACTCTCAAATAGAGTTTGTAGATATAGCGGGTCTTGTTCGTGGAGCTAGTAAAGGCGAGGGTTTAGGAAATAAATTTTTATCAAATATAAGAGATTGTGATATGATACTTCATATTGTAAGATGTTTTGAAGATGAAAATATCACGCATGTTGAAGGCGATGTAGACCCCGTAAGAGATGCACAGATAATTGATACTGAGCTTATTTTAGCTGACATTGAGCAAATTAGCAAAAAAGTAACAAGACTTGAAAAGGAAGCCAAAGCAAATATAAAAGGCGCTAAAGATTTATTAGATGTAGCAAATAAGCTTTTAGAGTTTTTAAACGAAGATAAACCAGCAAGAGATTTTGAAAAAACCGATGCTTTTTTAGAGCTCAATAAGGAGTTAAGGCTACTTTCTGCTAAAGATGTGATTTTTGGAGCTAATGTTGATGAAGAAAATCTAAAAGAAGATAATAAATACGTAAAAGCTATAAAAGAATACGCCAAAAATAGTGAAGTCATAAAGCTTTGCGCTAAGATTGAAGAAGAGCTTATAGGTTTAGAAGATGATGAAGCAAAAGAGTTTTTAGATGAGCTTGGCGTGGAATATAGTGGACTTGAAAATATAATTCGCACAAGCTTTGCAAAACTTAACCTTATATCTTATTTTACCGCAGGCAAGATTGAGGTTAGAGCTTGGACTATCACAAAAGGCACAAAAGCTCCAAAAGCAGCAGCTGTTATACATAATGACTTTGAGCGTGGATTTATAAAAGCTGAAGTTATAAGCTATGATGATTTTATTGCTTGTGGTGGTGAAAGTGGTGCAAAAGAGCAAGGAAAACTTAGACTTGAAGGAAAAGACTATATCGTAAACGATGGCGATGTAATGCATTTTAGGTTTAATGTATAAAATATAAAATAATACTTCAAAACAAACGAAATTTGCAAAATCTTAAATTTCGTTTGTTTTATAATTTAGCAAAAATCCTACAAATTAAGTAACATTTTTCAATTTTAAATGTTAAAAATAATAAATAACTTGCATTTTTAATGCTATATTAAATTTTTAATACTAGCATTTCTTAAACCAAAAAACATCGGAGAGAGAAATGAGTATTTATTATACTTTTACAGATGAATCACCGGCGTTGGCTACATTTAGCTTTCTACCAGTTGCTAAAGCATTTTTAAAACATGCTGATTTAAAGATTGAAATTGCTAACATTTCACTTGCTGCAAGAGTTTTATCTAGTTTTCCAGAATATCTAAAAAAAGAACAACAGCATAAAGATGATTTATCTTTTTTAGGAGAGCTTGTCAAAAAAGATTACGCTAATGTTATAAAAACTCCAAACATATCAGCCTCAATTCCACAACTTAAAGCTTGTATAAAAGAACTTCAAGATAAAGGTTATGATGTTCCAGATTATCCTGATGAACCAAAAAATGATGAAGAAAAGGCTGTTAAAGAAAAATATTCAAAAGTTTTAGGCTCGGCTGTAAATCCTGTTTTAAGACAAGGAAACTCAGATAGAAGAAGTACAAAAGCTGTAAAAGAATACGCAAAAGCAAATCCTTATAAAGTTAAAAATTTTAACAAAGATAGCAAAAGCATTATAAGCTATATGAATGATGGCGACTTTTTCTCAAATGAAAAAGCTGTTTTGGTGAAAGAAAATGGCACAGCAAGATTATTTAAAGTTGCAAATGGTGCAAAAACTGAGTTAAAATCATTTGAAGTTGTAAGTGGCGAGGTAATGGACGCTACATTTATGGATGTTGCAAAACTAGATGATTTTTATGAAAAACAAATAGAGCTTTGTAAAAAAGAAAACATTTTATTCTCACTTCACTTAAAAGCTACAATGATGAAGGTAAGTGACCCAGTTTTGTTTGCTCACGCACTTAAAGTGTATTTTAAAGACTTATTTAAAGAATTTGAAGATGAATTTTTAAAACTTAATATAAATCCAAATAATGGCCTAAGTGAGCTTTTAAGCAAAGTTGAAAACTCAAGTCAAAAAGAACAAATTCTAAAAAGATATGAAGAGATTTTAAATACAAGAGCTCCAATTTCAATGGTAAATTCTGACAAGGGCATAACAAATCTTCATGTCCCAAGTGATGTTATAGTAGATGCTTCGATGCCTGCAATGCTTAAAAATGGTGCCAAATTATGGGACAAAAACGGAAATGAAATGGATACAAATGCAGTTATCCCTGATAAAACTTATGCAACCATTTATGAGGCAGTTTTAGATGATATGAGGGCTAATGGAAGCATTAATCCAAGCGTGGTTGGCTCTGTTAGTAACGTTGGTTTAATGGCTAAAAAAGCTCAAGAGTATGGCTCGCATGATAAAACTTTTATAGCAGACTCTGACGCAACATATCAAATAGAATTAAATGATGAAGTTGTGATTTCTCATGAAGTTAAAAAAGGCGATATTTATAGAATAAACCTTGCAAAACCCGATGCGATAGCTAACTGGATAAAACTTGCAAAACAAAGATGTGAGCTAAGTGGAGAACAAGGGATATTTTGGCTTGATAGTAAAAGAGCAAGCGATAAAATCATCATTGATTTAGTTGAAAAAGAATTAGGAGAAACTTTTTTAATCCTAAGTCCTTACGAGGCTTGTAAAAAAAGCTTAGAAATCATTAGAGGCGGTAAAAACTGCATATCTATAACAGGCAATGTTTTAAGAGATTATCTTACAGACCTTTTCCCTATTTTAGAATTAGGCACAAGTGCAAAAATGCTTTCAATCGTCCCTATGCTAAATGGTGGAGCGATGTTTGAAACAGGCGCAGGCGGTTCAGCTCCAAAACAAGTTGAACAAGTGATAACAGAAAACCACTTAAGATGGGATAGCTTAGGGGAATTTTTAGCACTTCAAAGCTCACTTGACTATGAAGGCAATAAAGGAAATATTAAAGCAAAAATAATGGCTGAAGCTTTTGATGGTGCGATTTCGCATTATCTAAATGAAAATAAAGCACCTAGTAGAAATGCAAAAGAAAATGATAACAGAACAAGTCATGTGTATTTTGCAACATATTTAGCAAATGCACTAGCTAATCAAGATAAAGATAAAAATATGAAAGAATATTTTGCAAATATAGCAAAAGATTTAAACTCAAACCTTTCTAAAATCATTGAAGAATATATGAACGAAGAAGGAAAAGCTGTGGACTTAAAT
>CAZYDK010000022.1:0-18070 GCA_964646025.1 uncultured Campylobacteraceae bacterium
AAGCGATAAATATCTCAAAAAGCGCAAAACCCCAACACAAAACCGCCACACATATACTAAAAAAAACAGCTGCCGAACCCAAATCCTTCGCCGCTTTTGCTAGTATGTGATAATCAGGGCTTACCAAATCCACCACGCTTTCAATGGCTGAGTTTATACACTCTACGCAAAGTATAAACACAAGCACCGATAAAAGCAAAAAATGCCACATCAAGCTTACAGGCAAAAATACGCTCACCACCCCAAAAAACCCACACACAAAGCATTCTATCCTAAAAGACTTCTCATTTTTAAAAGCTGTTTTAACCCCCTCCATAGCATACTTTGAGTTTTTAAAAAACCCATACTTTGGCTTCATTTCTCTTTTCATATCATATTTACCCCATCAACACCAAGGTCAAATGCCATACAAGAGTCAAAATGCTTTTGATTTATAAGTAGTTTTATATCATATAGATAAAACTCAGCCATTTTACTAGCTTGTTTTGCATCAAACATACTAACTATACAAAAATCAAACCCAAAAGCATTTGCTAAAGCTATCTCATCAAGGCTTTTACACTCCAAACAAACGAAATTTGAGTAATTTTTTTTAATCTCTTTGATTTTTTTAACATTTAAAGCCAAATCATCAAGGCTTATATCTTCTATACCCAAAAGCTTTTCTATCTTTTTAGCAAAAACATCAAACCCCACATAAAACCCACTCATATCATCACTTAGCTTATCCGTAAAACAAAAGTTCTCTATATACATCATCTCTCCTAAAAAAGCGGACTAGTCATTTGTTTTGGTATCTCTAGACCCATGATTTTAAGTATAGTTGGAGCTATATTTGCTAAGCTTTGGTTTGGCTTTAATTTACCATAAGTAAAGCCACCAAGCTCATCACAAGCAACAAAACAAAAAACATCAAAAGTCGTATGATTTTTAATCACTTTTCCATTTTTTTGCATAAGTTCACAATTTCCATGGTCAGAACAAAGCACTAAAGCACAGTTTTGTTTTTTACACTCTTTTATGATTTTATCAAGGCATTCATCTACAACTTCTACAGCTTTTATACTAGCTTTAAAATCTCCTGTATGTCCTACCATATCACCATTTGCAAAATTTACCACCGTAAAATCATAGTTTTGTATCCCATGTATAGCACTTTGGCATACTTCATAAGCTGACATTTGTGGGATTTTATCATATGAGATTTTAGGACTTGGTATTAGCTTTCTTTCTTCTCCCTTATAAGGCTCTTCGCGAGAATTGAAAAAAAAGCTTACATGGGCGTATTTTTCTGTCTCTGCTGTATGGTATTGTGTAAGTCCATTTTTTGACAAAACTTCTGCTAAAGTGTTTTTAATCTCATCTTTTTTAAAAAGTATCTCATAATCAAACTTATCATCATAATTTGTCATAGTGATGATGTTTTTGCTTGAGTTTATTTTGTTTAGCTCTTCGCAAAGTTGTCTTACCCTATCGTTTCTAAAGTTTATCACCAAAAACACATCATCATCTAAACTATCTTTTGCCTTGCCAAACCCTTTTGGTTCAAGCATTTCATCAAACACACTTTTATCATAGTTTGATTTTATATAGCTTAAAATCTCATCGTTATTATCATAGCTACTTCCAAGACTAGATTTAAATGCATTTATGTATTTTTCTACTCTATCGTAGTTTTTGTCCCTATCCATAGCCCAAAATCTACCACTAAGGGATGCGATTTTGATTTGATTGTCATTAAAAAAGCTTAGATTTTTTTCTACAAACGGATAAAAACTATCCTTTAATACATCTCTACCATCACCTATAAGATGAGCGATGACTTCTTTGCCTAAGTTTTTTAAGGCTAAACAAACCGCATGAAAATGAGTATAGCTTGAATGCACCCCGCCATCACTATAAAGCCCTATGATATGGTATCTTTTAGCACTTCTTTTATCTGCTACTTCTTTTAAAATGGTATTAATTTGTCCGTCTTTTATACTATCATCTATCTTTACTAAATCTTGCTTTATAACTCTACCGCTACCAAGTATCATATGTCCTACTTCGCTGTTTCCCATTTGTCCTTTTGGAAGACCTACTGCATTGCCACTTGTTCTAATTAGTGTTTGATGAGAGTTTTTAAAAAGATAATTATATGCTCTTTTTTTTGCCTTAAAAAAAGCATTGTATTTTTTGCTTTTGCTATATCCTATACCGTCTGTTATAACTAAAATGCACTTTTGTTTCATATTTATTCTTTCTATAAATAATTTTATTTATAATTAAATAAAAAAAATGGAGATAATATGCTTAAAAAAATATTTTTTTTCACATTTTTTGCATTTTTGCTATCTTTAAATGCAAACACAGATGATAAATCACCACAAAGCATAGAATACGCTGAAAAAATCAAACAAAACAAAGAAAAATCAAAACAAAAAGAAGAAGAACTAAGAAAAAAATCCAAAGAAAAAGAAGACAGAATCAAAACCAAAAGAAGACAGGTTGATGATGAAGGGTTTTTAAGAATGAAAAAATACAAACAATCCAAAAAACTCACATCATATCCACCAGCGTAGCCTAAGCTACGCATAAATTAATGTAAAGCTTCATTTAGCTTAACAGCTTTTGTATTGTATTTAACAACAAGACCGCCACCAAGACTATCAAGTCTAAAATGCATAGCGTTAAGTCCGCTTAGATTTTTTGCTTTTATGATAAGTTTATCTTCATTCATAACGCCTTCAAATTTAGCATCTTTGTTAGCTTCTTTTAAAAGCTCAAGGTCTTTTGGTGATATACTAACTTTTGAACCTTCAAGCACTGCTATTCCAGCATCTACAACACAATCATCTCCAAGGCTAATACCAGTAACACTATTTGCCCCCAAAAGACATCTTTTTGCGACACTTATAGGTGTTCCGCTTGTTCCGCTAAGCACTCCTAAAATACTTGCACCACCACCAACATCACTACCTTCTCCAACTCTAGCAGCACTAGAAATTCTACCCTCTACCATAACAGCCCCTAAAGTTCCAGCGTTAAAGTTTACATAACTAGCACCTGGCATAATGGTTGTTTTAGGAGCTATATGAGCACCAAATCTAACCTTGCTATCATCTAGTATTCTCACACTATCATCAGGCACGATATGAGCTAGATAGCGTGGAAACTTATCTACAAAATCTATTTTTGGATACTTTCCACTAAACATAAGTTTTGCTTTGTTTTGTCTTAGATACTCTAGCTCGTAAGGTTTGTTATCACTCCATGCTAGGTTTTTAAGTAGTCCAAAAACGCCGTCAAGTTTGAGCGAATGAGGTGGAAGATGACTTGATATAAGATGAAGTTTAAGATATGCACTACAAACACTAGTTGGCTTTACATCATCATTTAGCACAATTAAAACAAACTCTTCATCAGCATTTTGGTTTGCATAAAAAATAGTTTTTAAGTTTTCATGACCTTGCAAGTCTTTTTCTTCAAAGCTAAAACCAAAACCTTTAAACATATCAATGATTTTAACCATATTTTCATTTGATAAAGACACAAAAAACTCATCATCATTAATGTGTTTTTTTAAATCCAAAACTTCATACAAAATAGCATAAAAATTTTCATTTTCTTTATAATTTACATTACTAAAGCAAAGCGATATAATTTCTTTGCTTAATTGACCACGAACAACTCTTGCTATAGCATAAGCTAATGGGCTTTTAAAATCTTTAGCTTTTATGTTTTCACAATACTTCATAAAATCCATTTTTACTCCTTAAAATAATTTTTTTCTTTCTATTTCTTTTACTTCTTCAACCAAAAAATCAAAAACTCTCAAAGATACAACATCATCTTCATCTATAAGCTTTTGAAGCTTAGCATAATTTATATTGTCTTTTAACTCAACTTTTGTTTTTAAAAAAAATACTATTTCTTTAAGCAAATAATCAATCCCACAAGTCTCTTTTCTAGCTCTAGAAACTCGCTCTTTTGTGGTTTTGATGATTTTGTTTGTATAGTTTTTATAATCATCTTTTATAAGCTCAAAAAGCCTTAAATAAATTTCATCATCTACTTTTAATTTTCCAGCTATGATTGCAGAGTATATAAGTATATTAAACTTAATAAAATGATGTTTTTGTGCAAATAAGTTAAAAAGCATACATTAATACCTTTGATAAAATAAACTGTTATTGTATGAAAAGTAGATTAATTTTACATTTAATATCTTATTTTAAAAGCTTTTAAGGATTTTTATATAAAATACGGTTTCTCAGATCAAGCCTTGTGCAACGATTGTAAAAAACATCGCTTCAGGATGGGAACATAGCAGAGCACTTTTTATTATTGGGTGCCGCAAGTATCTTGGTCTGGGTTTTGGAGATGGGTATGAAAAAACTTCTTTATGTGCTACTTCCACTACTACTTTTTGCGTATGAACCAGACTATGCTTTTAGATGTGATACAAAAGATGAATCAGATTCTTGTATAAAAGCAGCTATTAAACACAGACATAGCACAACACTACATATAAAATACCTTGAAAAATCTTGCAATTTAGGAAACAAAGATGGTTGCTATGCTTTAAGTAAAGCATATATAGACTATCAACAAAATACCAAAAAATCAGGCGAATGTTATCTAAAAGCTTGTAACATGGGACACGCTCAAGCTTGTTTTGATATAGGCGTTATGGCTAGTAACTTAGGGCGTGAGTTTCAAAAAAATATGTATTTAGATAAATCATGCGAACTAGGGTATTCAAAAGCTTGTGATATGCTCCACAAACACTAAAAACTCAAAACTTATATCATCAAAACCTACCAAACAAACGAAATTTGGTTAAAAATTTATTATATTTTGTTTTTATACTTATAATTATTGGTTTATAGCTATAAAAAACTTTAATCAAATTTCGTTTGTTTGGCATATAAGATTTTATAGATAAATAGCAAAAAAATACAATCTATCACTAGTCGTTACATAGTATTTCTTTTTGTATAAATTCATCTAGGCTATATTGTTTTCCTATCCAAATCACACAACCATTGAAGCTTTGAAATTTACTAGCATCACCATTGCGAAGCAAACTTTCATCATAGGGCAAAGAAAACACAAAATCTTTACTTTCGCAAACCACATAAAATCTAAATTTATGCAAAATCATAAACGGTATAAACGATAATAAACGCATCATATTAGAGATAAAAAGCAAAGTAAAAAGCAAATACACCCAATATCCAAAATCTTTTTTTAATCTGTTTTCAAATGTGTATTTAGCATCTAAAATAGGTATCGTGCTTTTATATGCCAAAACTATGTCTTTTTTCTCCACCCTAACTTGAACTTTTGTATATCTTGTTCTAGAAAACAAATGTGGCATATATTTAAGCAATACATCAATGACATAATACTCATCATGCTCAACAATATAAAACCTATGCTTTCTAAGAAGCCTCATCCTAGCGATATAAGAAGAGTTGAAAATATAAATCAAATAAAGACATATAGCCAACGAGCCGTATCTAACAAATATATGCCAACGGTCGTGATGATACAAAATAACAACAGCCACCACCGAAGATAGTAGTAACAAACCATAAATAATGATTTTAAGGTACTCTATCGTTTTTGCATAGTCGTTTTTATAAACTTTTAGGTTTTTATCATGAGAAAAATCAATTTTTGATATATTTAAAGATGATAGCACCTTAGCATCTTCTTTTTGCAATTCATCTTCTTCAAAACGATAAATAAAATAATACCCAAACACAACAAAACCGACAAACATAAAAGTCACAATCAGCTCTGCACCTACAAACTCCACAATGCTTTTCATCTATACCTCATATTTTAGTGATGATTTTTATATCATTACAAACTTAAAAAAGCTATAAATTTCGTTTGTTTAAGCCAAATGGATTGAAGAAAAACCATAGCCCAATCAAAAAAATCAACAAAAAACCACATATAGCTCTTTTGATGACTATACTAATGAAGTAAAAATTTTGAACAATTTTCAAAATGCGTTAATTGATAGTGATTTAAAAATAATTTAAAATCAATTTTAGTTTTTAAAATAAACAATCAAAATAAATACCAAATAAAAATATCACTCACCCAAACAAACGAAATTTACATACCAAAATTTACCAAACAATTAAAAACTATCAAATTTCGTTTGTTGGCTAGTGTTTGAAAAAATTGGATTTTTATGGTTAAATAAAATTTACTTTATCAAACAAACGAAATTTATATATTTAGGCTAGTCTTATTTGAGTATCGCAAAGTTTTGCTAAATTTTCATCGTGAGTTACAAAAATAAAAGCACCATTGTTTTCTTTTATGTATTCATTGATAATATCTAAGATATTTCTAGCATTGATTTGGTCTAAATTTCCAGTAGCTTCATCTGCAAAAATCACTTTTGGTTTTTTACATAAAACTCTAGCTATGCTTACTCTTTGCTGTTCTCCACCACTAAGCTTTGTGACTTTGTTTTTTAAAAGCTTATCAATGCCTAATCTTTGCAAAATCTCCTTATCAAGCGTATTTTTGCTTAAAACACTTGCAAGTTCTATATTTTCATAAGCACTAAAACCCTTAAAAAGATAATGCTGCTGAAAAATAATCCCAAAATCATATCTTCTTATCTTAGTTCTTTCATCTTCGCTTAAATTATATATGCTCTTATCGTTATAAAAAACTTCGCCACTATCTGGCTTTAGCATTGTAGAAAGTATATGTAAAAGAGTAGATTTACCACACCCGCTAGAGCCAAGTATGGCTGTGCTAGTGGATTTTTTAAAATGTAGATTTAAATTGCTAAAAAGCAAACGGTCGTATGAATGACCTAGACCATTTGCTTTTAACATTTTTAGCCTATTTGTGCAGCTACTTCAGCAGCAAAATCTTCGTTTTTCTTTTCTAAGCCTTCGCCAACTTCGTATCTTACGAAAGCTACAAGCTCTATCTTATCGTTTAGCTCTGCGCTTCTTTCTTCTATTACTTGCTCGATAGTTTTTTTATCATCCATTACGAAAAATTGCCCTAAAACTGTCAAGCGAGAATCAAGCAAACTATTATCAGCTATAAATCTAGCCATTTGACCTGGAATAATCTTATCCCAAATTTTTTCTGGCTTATTTTGAGCTCTTAATTCTGCTTTGATATCTTCTTCTGCTTTAGCTAAGATATCATCTGTTAATTGTGCTCTACTTGCAAACTGTGGAATTTTATTAAGTGGTTTTCCAAGTCTTACAAGCTCTTCGTTTTCTTTTTCAAGCTCTGCACATAAAGCAACATATTCTTTTTCTATAAATTCTTTATCTAAGTCTTTATAGCTTAAAACTTGTGGCTTCATCGCAGCTATATGCATACAAAGTTGTCTTAAAAATTCTTCAACTTTTGCTTTATTTTCTGGTTTTTCAAACTTAGCTTTAATGATAGCAGCATTTCTACCATTAGTATGTAAATATCCGTTGATAGCTTCGTTTGCACCAGCTTCAAGATTAGCAAAACGACGAATAACTATATTTTCTCCTATTGTAGCAATTTGAGATTTTAAGTATTCTTCGTATGCTTGACCATCAATACTAGTTTTCATAAGTGCATCAACATCTGCTGGTTTTACAGTTGCGATTTGCTTAACTGTATTATCAACTAAAGATATAAATTTATCGTTTTTAGCAACAAAATCTGTTTCTGAGTTGATTTCAACAAGGCTAGCTACGCTACCATTATTTACAAATCCTATTAAACCTTCAGCCGCTAATCTGTCTGCTTTTTTTGCTGCTTTACCTAAACCTTTTTCTCTTAGGTAATCAACAGCTTTTTCCATATCCCCATCGCACTCTTTTAGTGCGTTTTTGCAGTCCATCATACCAGCACCAGTACTCTCCCTTAGGTCTTTAACCATTGCTGCTGTAATTTCTGCCATTACTCTTCCCCTTCTTCCATAGCTTCTTCAACTACTTCTTTTTTTTCTTCATCTGTAATTTCTTTTTCTTCATTAGCTACTACTTCGCCATCTTGCTCTCTAAGGCTTTTACCTTCTAGTATAGCTTCACACATTTCTTTACAGAAAAGTTGAACTGAACGAATAGCGTCATCGTTTCCTGGTATTGGATAATCAACCATATCAGGGTCGCAGTTTGTATCAAGTGGAGCTACAACAGAAATTCCTAGTCTTTTAGCTTCTGCTACAGCAATTTTTTCTTTTACAGTGTCAATTACAAAAATCATATCTGGTTGAGTTTTAAGATGTCTAATACCACTAAGATATGCTAGTAATTTATCTTTTTTGCGCTCTAGCATTAAAGCTTCTTTTTTAGTTAGAAGGTCAATGCTACCGTCTTCAATCATTTTTTCGATAACTTCAAGTTTTCTAATTGATTGGCGAATTGTTCCAAAGTTTGTAAGCATACCGCCAAGCCATCTGTGGCTAACATAAGGCATACCGCACTTTGTAGCGTATTCTTCGATAGCTGCACTTGCTTGTTTTTTAGTTCCAACAAATAAAATTGTTTTTCCTTCAGCAGCAGCATCACGAACAACGTTATATGTATATCTAAAATACTTCAAAGTTTTTTGAAGGTCGATTACATATATACCTTTTCTCTCACCAAAGATAAATTTTTTCATCTTTGGGTTCCATCTTCTTGATTGGTGTCCAAAATGAACGCCACACTCAAGTAAATCACGCATAGTTACCATAATAGGTCTCCTTAAAAAATAATTTAGTTTTTCCTCCACACCCATTAACCAAAACAAACGAAATTTTGGCACTAAAAACAGGAAATTGATGTGTGTGAAATAAAAAGCTAGATTTTATCTTTTTTTGCTTTATTTTTACTAAATTTTAAGGATTTTTAAGAACTTTTTTAAATAAGATTAAAACCACAAAAGAAAGAAAATATACAAACATAAAATAATTCATAGCTGTAAAAAAATCAAAATTATTCATAATCTTTGCAAAACTCTGACTATTAATAACTAAAAATCCATATGAAAAAGCCCAAAAAACACCCATAATTTTAGCACTTACTAAAGAATCTTTACTTGCACTTATCATAAAAATATTTGAAAACAAAATCCCATAACAAAGACCAAATAAAAGCCCTAAAACATACATCAAATAAATATATTCTTTACTTCCACCTAAAACATACAAAATCAAAATAACACAAAACATTAAAATTTTAGATAAAAAAATACCACTTAAATGACTTAATTTATTTGCTAAAAACCCACCAACAAAACCACATAAAATAATACTTATATTTATAATATTTAAAAAATTAGAAAGCTTTATGTTTGTATCAATGTATAAAGAACCAACAATTTTTGGAAAATAAACAAAAAAGATATTAAGTAAAAAAATAGCATCAATATACATAAAAACCATAAAAAATATTAGCTTATAATCATTTATACCTAATTTAGTATTATTTTTAGAAACTTCAACACCCCTATCTTCAAAACAAAGCAAAAAAATCAAAAGCAAAACGACATTTAAAATAGCAAAAAATATAAATAAATCTTTCCAATAAAATGTCCCAACATATCCAAGCAAAGAAATACCTATAAAGTTTCCAAAAGTGTTTGCTGTTGAGTTTATACTTAAAACTTTTTTTGGATTTGCTAAAAGTGCTTTAGCAACAGGCACCAAAGCTATCACGGCAACAGCCGAACCAAGCCCCATACAAAATCTACCAAAAAGCATAAGTTCATAATTATTTACGCCAAAAGCACCAAAAGAAATAAACAAACACCCAACAAAATACCCCCACTTAAAACCAAGTTTTGCAAAAATAAACCCCGCAAAAATTGAGCCAAAAATTTTTGCAAACGACACAACATTTGTAAGAAAAGCTGCATCAAAAGTATCTATTTTAAAATCTTTTTCAATTTCAAAAATAAAAAGCCCCGTGCTAACCCACGAGGCTGAAAAAACAGCATACACCAAATAAAGTGCAGCTAAAGAACAAAAAGTTTTAAGCTTTATCAAAAAATGCTCCTATTAGTTTAAAGGTTTTACAATCAATGTAAAATCATCATTATAAAGCATAACATTGCCGTCACTTAAGCCATGATTTGCAATATTTAGCTTTGTAAGCGACCTAAAAAACACATCTTCAAAATCATAGTTATGACAATACATTTTTGTGCTTGCAACATTTTCAAATGTTACGCTATCATCAGAATAAACAGCCTTACCAAAAAATCTATTACATCCGCTAGTACCATTTACGCCGTCTTTGCTAAGCTCCATATAAGCATCTTTATTTGCTAAATACTCTTTATCTTTATGGATAATTTTTACTAAAGCAAGTTTTGACGATACAAACTCATCTTTATTTACAGCATTTTTTGTCTCAACATCTTTAGAACAAGCAGCAACCAACATAGCCAAAACCCCTACAAATAAAATTTTAAAAATTCTCATAAAAAACTCCTATAAATGATGTGTTAGTTAATGATTTATTAATTCTTGTATATCTTGTTTTACAAACTCAGTTTTAATAGCACCTAAATAAAACTTATTTTGTGTTTTTACACCATTGCCATCTCTTAAAGTTTGATATTCTCCATTTTTAAGCACTACTTTAAGTGGAAGCAAAACAGCATCTGGATAATTTATATCATCTAAAATAGCTTGAGTTAAATTATCGCCATTTATATCGTTTGTCATAAAATAACTAGCACCATAAACTTTAGCAAAATTTTCTAACTTTGAATTATCTTTTTTCTCAAAATAAGCAAGTCCTATGATTATAATTTTATCTTTTAACTCATTTTGTAAAGCACTAAGATACGGTGCTTCTGTTTGACAAGGCGGACAAAAAGTTCCAAATAAATCAAAAATTATTATCTTATCTTCATCGCCTTTAATAACAAAACCATTTTTAGCTCTAAGTAAAGTTATGCTTTTATTGTCAAAACTTTTTAGGCTGATTTCATCTCCAACCTTATAGCCTTTAAACTCATCATCATTTGCTTTATTATCGCAAGATATAAAAACAAAAGCCATAATCAAAAAACACAATATTTTTTTCATAATTATCCTTTACTTTTAACTTTTGGTAAGAAAAACAAAACGCTTTGAGCTATCAAAATGATTTTAAAAACATACTCACTAGCATCATGTATGCTTTGAAATTCTTGTGTTTTGGTTTCTTGAATGCTTTGTGCTTCAAGAATAAAATCTGTAAAATAAAAAACAAACAATCCAGCACAAAATACAACTATTAAACTAAGGCAAAATCTTGAAAACCTAACATTAA
Organism: uncultured Campylobacteraceae bacterium; assembly: GCA_964646025.1. Taxonomy (GTDB): domain Bacteria; phylum Campylobacterota; class Campylobacteria; order Campylobacterales; family Campylobacteraceae; genus Campylobacter_E. Next base: position 11,268 of record CAZYDK010000022.1, read on the forward strand.
AACTTATATTCTTATCAAACAACCCAACAAGCTCAAACAAAATACTAACAACACTTACACAAAAAAGCGCATAATTAAACTTATAAAAAATTTGTCCCATTAAAAGCCCACCCTCAAAATGCCCATACTCTGACAAGCTATCCGCTAAAATCTCGCCACCATTAAATAAAGTTGGCGCTACAACAATACCAAGTGTAAGCTCACAACCTATGATAGCCGCAAGTAAAAAAGAATAAATTTTATACATATTTTCACCTTGTTTTTAAGATTTTGATGTTGAAAATTTAAACAAAAACAAAAATATTACACTAAAAAAGAAAACATATATTATTTGTTAAGCTTATTTTGATAGTTTTTATTTTTGCAACACCAAACAAACGAAATTTAAGGAGAATATATGAATGATAAATTTATAAACTTTTTAAAAGGAGACTTATTTCCACCAATACTACTTTTAATAGTTACAGCACTTGCACTAATTGCCAATAATTCTAATTTAAGCGGTATATATGAGAGTATTATAAACTATAAAGGTGGTGTGATTTTTGGAGATATAAGCTTAATCAAACCTATGCTTTTATGGGTAAATGATGGACTTATGGCTATCTTTTTCTTTTGGGTTGGACTTGAAGTAAAAAAAGAAATTTTACAAGGAGAGCTAAACTCGCTTAAAAAAGCTTCGTTACCACTGATAGCAGCTTCTGGCGGGGTTATAGTTCCTGCTATTATTTTTATGAGCCTAAACCCTGATGGCATAAAAGGTTTTGCTATACCTACAGCTACTGACATTGCTTTTGCATACGGAGTTTTGCTACTTTTAGGAGATAAAATACCATCTAGTTTAAAGATATTTTTGTTAAGCCTTGCGATATTTGATGATTTGGCTGCTATTGTTTTAATTGCGGTTTTTTATACAAATGAGCTATCATTTTTATCTTTGGGACTAGCTAGTATTTGCATTATGGTGCTAGTAATTTTTAACTACCTTAATATAACTTATCGTAGTTTTTATATTTTAGTTGGAATTATAATGTGGCTATGTGTTTTAAAAAGTGGGGTTCATGCTACATTAGCAGGAATTATATGTGCGTTTTTTATACCTATGTATAAAAAAGATAAAACAACATTTTTAAAAGACATAATGAATGACTTAACACCTTATGTAAATTATATAATACTACCAATTTTTGCATTTTTTAATGCTGGAATTAGCTTAGGCGGAATAGGTGTTGATAGTTTTAATACTGTGTTTTTTGGAGCATTTTTAGGTCTTTTGGTTGGCAAACAAGTTGGAGTTTTTGGATTTTGCTTGATTGCTTCTAAATTTGGCTTTAGCTTACCATCATCAAAAATAAAGCTTTATGGAGTAGCTTTACTCACAGGTATTGGTTTTACTATGAGCTTTTTTATAAATACCCTTGTTTATGATGAAAATCCGCTATTTTTCAACAGTGCAAAACTTGCAGTTTTAAGCGCTAGTTTTTTATCTGCTATCTTAGGATATATTTGGCTTAAGTTTATCTGCAAAGACTAAAGCTCAAACAAACGAAATTTAATCTAAATTTCGTTTGTTTACTAAAACCCTTGAATATTTTTTAACTCAAAGTATTGTTTTTGAAGCTTTGCATTTTGAATTTGAAGATTTTTAATATCTTGCCTTAAAGCTTCATTTTTAGAATCTAAAGTTCCAAGTGTATCTAGAGAACTAGCCCCAAAAAATATATTTCCAAGGCTAATTCCTATAAAAATAGCAACCAAAACACTAAAAGCAAGTGTTTTAAGTGTTTTTATTCTTTGTTCTTTTTTAAAAAGCGGTGCTACTTCACTTAAAATATCCAATTTCTTACCTTAAAATCCAAGCTCTATTTCAAAAAGGCGGTTATATTTTGCAGTTCTTTCTCCCCTTGCAGGTGCACCTGTTTTTATCTGAGAAGTTAGGGTTGAAAAATCTGCTATAAAGCTATCTTCACTCTCGCCACTTCTATGGCTCATCACACACTTATAACCATTTGTATGTGCTAGGTGGATTGTATTTAAAGTTTGACTTATTGTGCCAATTTGATTTGGCTTAATCAAAATCGCATTTGCCATACCTTTTTCTATACCCATGCGTAAGATTTTTTCATTTGTTACAAACAAATCATCTCCTACAAGCTGAGTTTTGCCGCCAAGTGCTTTTGTAAGCTCAACCCAACCATCAAAATCATCTTCTGCTAAACCATCTTCTATGCTGATGATAGGATATTTTTCACAAAGTTCTGCATATATTTTTATCATATCAGCACTTGTTTTTGTGCCGTTTTTAAGAGTATAAACTCCATTTTCATAAAACTCACTAGACGCCACATCAAGCCCTAGTGCAAATCTACCTTCAAACCCAGCATTTTTGATAGCTCCAAGTAGTAGTTTTATCGGTGCTTCATTATCTTCAAGGTCAGGTGCAAAGCCACCTTCATCTCCAAGTGCAGTTGAAAATCCATCTTTTTTTAACATATTTTTAAGCTCGTGATAAACCACAGCACTAGCAAAAAGCCCTTCTTTAAAACTACTAAAATTTGTTGGGATTATCATGTATTCTTGAAAATCTATGTTGTTGTTTGCATGAGCTCCACCATTGATAACATTTAGCATAGGGCGTGGCATATTAAACGCACTAAGACCGCCAAGGTATCTGTAAAGTGGAATGTTTTTAGAATTTGCTGCAGCTCTAGCTACCGCCATTGATACACCTAAAGTTGCATTTGCACCGATTTTACTTAGATTTTCAGTGCCGTCTAGCTCTATCATTTTGCTGTCAATTTTTCTTTGATTATATACGCATTCACCTTTTAAAAGTGGTAAAAGCTTTTCGTTTACATTATTTACTGCATTTTGCACTCTTTTACCAAAAAAATCACTTCCACCATCTCTTAGCTCCAAAGCTTCTTTTTTGCCTGTGCTAGCTCCACTTGGCACTATCGCTTCACCGCTTACGCCATTTTCTAACTCAACCTTTACTTTTACAGTTGGGTTTGCTCTACTATCTAAAACCTCATACGCTACAATGTTTTCAATCTTCATAACTTGCCCCTTCTTCATCATCGCTATCGCTTTGTAGGTTTGTTCCTACTATCTGTGCTCTTATTTTATCAGCTATTTCTTCTCTTAGCTCAGGATTTTCTTTTAAAAATGCTTTTGCATTTTCTCTACCTTGACCAAGCTTACTACCCTCGTAACTAAGCCAAGCACCACTTTTATCAACAATATCAAGTTTGATACCATAGTCTATAATTTCTCCTTCATAGCTTATACCTTCACCATACATTATGTCAAACTCAGCCGTTTTAAATGGTGGTGCAACCTTGTTTTTTACAACTTTTGCTTTTGTTCTGTTTCCTATCGGCTCTTCACCTTGTTTTAAAGTTTGGATTTTTCTTATATCAATCCTAACACTAGCATAAAACTTAAGTGCATTTCCACCCGTTGTAGTTTCTGGGCTACCATATCCCATAGCACCTATTTTCATACGAATTTGGTTGATAAAAATTATCATTGAGTTCATCTTAGCTACAACAGAAGTTAACTTTCTAAGTGCTTGGCTCATAAGTCTTGCTTGAAGACCAACATGAGTATCTCCCATCTCGCCATCAATTTCTGCTTTTGGAGTAAGTGCAGCAACACTATCTACGACTATAACATCAACAGCACCACTACTTGCAAGTCTTTCAACTATCTCAAGCGCTTCTTCTCCGCTACTTGGCTGACTTACTAAAACCTCATCTATATCAACACCAAGATTTTTTGCATACACTGGGTCAAGTGCGTGTTCAGCGTCTATAAAAGCACAAACACTACCTTGTTTTTGTGCCTGAGCTATGATTTGTAAAGTTAGTGTTGTTTTACCACTACTCTCTGGTCCATATATCTCAACTATACGACCCTTTGGCACACCACCAATTCCTAAAGCCAAATCAAGCCCAAGTGAGCCTGTTGGGATTGGCTCAGCTTTAACAATAGGCTTATCCCCAAAGCGAACTATAGCACCTTCTCCGCAAGTTTTGTTTATACTTTTTATAGCGGCTTCTAAGGCTTTTTGCTTGTCGCTTAAAACCTCTGTTTCTTTTGTTTTACTTTTTGCCATTTTTATCCTTTAGTGAAATTTTATGATTACTTTATCAATTTTATTTTTAACATATCATTATAAGCGTTTATAAAATTAATTTATGTAAGAATACATAAAAACTTTTTAAAGGATAAAAATGCAAATCACACTACTAAATTATACTCCGCTTTATATCACATCTCATGCTATGAGAACATGTTATCAAAGTTTTGATAAAGGCGACAATGGTGGAGAAAAAGACAAAGAATTAATAAACCGCATAGGAAATGTATATAAGCATTCATCAACGCTAGAGCATTTAAACTACAACTTTTACATAAAAGGTATAAGTAGAGCTTGTTTGCAAGAACTTGCACGCCACCGCCACGCAAGTCTTAGCGTAAAATCAACTCGCTACACTCTAAAAGAGCTAAAAAAACAAGAACCATTTAGCATAAATGAGCTTGATAGAGCAAGTGAGTTTATCGTGCTAAGTGAAAATGAGCTTGTAAATGAAGCAAACATAACCGCTCTAAACTATCTTATAAAAATCCTAAATCAAGAAAAAATGACACAAGACATAGCAAAATACGCCTTACCAGAAAGCTATAAAACAGAGCTTACTTGGAGTATAAATGCTAGGTCGCTTCAAAACTTTTTACATCTTCGCACCGCAAAAGCAGCGCTAAAAGAGATAAGAGAACTTGCGTTTAATATCTTTGACGCTTTGCCTGAAGAACATAAGTTTATTTACGAGCCTATTTTAAACGAGAGATAAAGATGATAAAAAAACCTATAAATATAGCTCATAGTCCTGACGCTGATGATATTTTTATGTATGAAGCGATAAATCTTGGTTGGGTAAGTAGTGATTTTAAATACAAAAGAGTAGCTGATGATATACAAACTCTAAATCAAGCAGCAATTGATGGGGTGTATGATGTTTGTGCTATATCTTTTGGGCTTTATCCTTTGATACAAAAAGATTATGCGATGTTAAAAACCGCTGTTAGTTTTGGCAACGGCTATGGGCCAAAACTTATCAAGAAAAAAGATACAAAGCTAAAACCTAACTTCAAAGTAGCACTAAGCGGAGCACATACAACTAATGCTATGATTTTTCGCCTTGCATATCCACAGGCTAGGATAGTTTATAAAAACTTTTTAGATATTGAAAATGCTGTGCTTAGCGGCGAAGTAGATGCTGGGGTGCTTATACATGAGAGCATACTTGATTTTGATGATAAGCTTTGCGTGGAGCGTGAACTTTGGGATATATGGTGTGAACAAAGCTACAGTATAGCAAAAAAAGAACTAACTCTTCCACTTGGCGGTATGGTTATCTCTAGGTCTTTGCCGATAACTGACGCTATCAAAATAGAAAAAGAGCTGATAAAAGCTGTAGATGTAGCTGTAAAATGCAAAAAGACTTTAAGCAAACAGCTTTTAGGTATGGGAGTTTTTAGGGTTGACGAGCTTAAACTTGACAAATACCTTAGCATGTATGCAAACGATGAGAGTATCTGCCTAAGCGACGAGCAATGCGAGAGCATAGATGTGCTTTTTACCCTTTGTGAAAAACTTCACGGGATAAAATGTAGCGTAAAAGATAATTTTATACCTAGCGAATATAACGATATAAGATATGAAGACTAAAACAAACGAAATTTAGCTTGAAAAAAGTGGGGGGGGGCAAATTTCGTTTGTTTGTATGTAAAATGCTATGCTAATATAATTTTAATCGTTGTAAAAATCAAAGATGATTTTTTCTTTTATCAAACAAGCATAACAATCATCATCACAAATCTTATCCAAAATCTTTTTAGCCTCATCTAGCTTGTTTTTTTGTTTAAGGTTAAATGCCATATGTATACAAGCATCAGTGTATTTGTTATCACAAGCAAGACTAGAAAGTTCGTTAGCTTTAGCCTCATTTACCTTTACAAAATTTCCTCTCTCATAAGCAAGTGCAAGGTTAAAACAGCTATCATAATCTTTATTTTCACAAGCCTTTTCAAGCTCTTTTATAGTATCTTGCCCTAGCTCCTTTGGTGCTTCATCATACAAAGCATAGGTCATGCAAAAACTAAAGTTTTTTAACTCGCACTCTTTTTTATAAAGACTTTTTGCCTTTTGTTCTAAATCTTTTGAGTTTAAGTCGCTATCAAAATAACCAAAAGCAACCCCTTGAGCAAGGCTACTACAAGCAAACGCACTATCTAAATCACAAGCTTTTTTGAGCTTTTGCATAGCTTTTAAAAAGTTATTAAACCAAATCATCTCAAGATTGGCAAGTTTTACACAAGAGTCTAGCTCACCACTATCACAAAGCTTTTCAAGCTTTGTTTGCTCAGCACTTATAACTTGCTCCCTAGAGCCACAACTTGCAAAAATAATATTTGCTAAAAACATTAAAGCTAAAAATACTCTCATAAATCCTTCTCTTTTTTTAGTAATTTTATCCGCTCGTGGTAGTCTGGCATAAAGTCTAAAAGCTTGTTATAAAAAGCCTTTGAGTGGTCGGCGTGATAAAGGTGGGTTAGCTCGTGCATGATGACTGCCTCTATAGCTAATGGGTGCTTTTTAACTAGCTCGGTGTTTAGGTTTATATAAGATTTTTGGCTATTGCATGAGCCCCAGCGGGTCTTCATTTTGCGAACTTTTAAAGCTTTTATGTCTTTATCAACAATCACGCAAAATCTAGATAAAATATCACTAAAAA
>CAZYDK010000023.1:0-17827 GCA_964646025.1 uncultured Campylobacteraceae bacterium
GTTTTAAAATAAAATATTAAATATTTAAAACTATTAAATTATTATTTTTTCTCTTAAATTCTTCCACAAAAAATAATTTATATACACAACTAAAACAAACGAAATTTATATACAAAACAACACTTAGCTAAATTTCGTTTGTTTAGACTCTTTCTATCCTATCATCATATACTTTTAGAAAATCTTCCAAAGAACAAGCACCTTGATGATAATAAAACCCTTGCAACTCATCACAGCCAACGCTTTTTAGATACTCCACTTGTTCTTTTGTCTCAACGCCTTCTGCGATGATTTTTTTACCGATATTTTTTGCTATCGCTATAACGCCATTTATAATAGCTTTTGAGCTTGAAGTATCAAAAATACCATCTATAAAGCTTTTATCTATTTTAATACTATCTATTGGAAGGTGATTGATATAAGAAAGAGAACTATAGTCTTTTCCAAAATCATCAAGACTTATATTATAACCCCTAAATTTGAGCTCATCAAGAACATACAAACTATCCTTATCATCAAGCTTTTGCCTTTCTGTGATTTCAAGTTCTATGTATTTTGGGTCAATTTTATACAAACTAGAAAACTCATCTAAAGTATATAAAAAACTTTGATGTAAAAGATGTTTAGCTGATAAATTGATGCTAATAGGGATAAAAATACCCATATCTTGTAATTTTCTTTGGTCGTTAAATACTTTTTTTATAACAAGCTTTTCTAGCTTTATAATCAAATCCGATTTTTCCGCCACCTTTATAAATCTTTCTGTATTTTCAAAACCACCAGCTCTTCTCCACCTTACAAGCGCTTCCGCACTTGAAACATTGTCATTTTTAGCACAAATTTTTGCTTGATAAAAAACTTCTAGCTTTTCATTTTCAACAGCATCTTTTAAATCATTTTCAAGTTTTGCTTGAATGTCTAGCTGAGTTTTTATCTCGTCTGTATAGCTACAAAACATAGTATCTTTTTTAGTGGTTGATAAAATTGCTGCTTTGTATGTATTATCTAAAATCTCATTTTCGTTTTCATGGGTTAATAAACCAAAACCTATATTTACACCTTGTTCAAAAACACCATCATCGCCAAAATCTATCTTTTGACTAAAACAATCATTTAATTTCTTAGATATCAAATCATAACAAGTATCTGGATATTTCTCACAAGGAAAAGAAAGCAAAAAATCCCCATTTCCGCTAATTTTACCTATGATAGCACCATTCATACTGCTAGCAAACTTTTTAAGTCTTTCTGCTAAAACAACTATAACTTTATCTGCGATTTGAAAGTTTTGGCTTTTTAAAAGATTTTTATAATCTTTTAAATATATATAAGCCACTATAACAGGATATTGTCCTGTCTCAAGAAGTGCTAAAGAATCTTTTATAAATCTTTGTTTTTTAGGAAGTTTTGTTAGATAGTTATAATTTTCTTTGTAATGAATTTCTTCCAAAACATCATTAACTTCACTTGTAATTTTATGAAATTCTTTATAATCTAAAGAATTTGGCAAAATCATCTTCTCTCTTTTTTTAACAGATTCTGTCAAAATAGATGAAAAAGCATCAATGCTAACTTTTAAAGAATTAACCTGTTTTCTATATATAACGATACTAAGCCCACCAGCAAAGCTAATAGCTACTGTAAATACAACAAACTGAAAAATCGTATCATGAAGGTTTTGTTTTAGTCTAATTTGCAAACTTACATTGCTAATATTATGAGTTTTATGATGCAACTTTATCCTAGCTGACTCGCTAGTGTATCTTATAATACCATATGCAAATCCGGCAATCTCTATTAAAATAAATGTAATTAATAAAAATTTCTGTAAAGACCCAGATAGTATTGATTTTACTTTCATATCTTTCCTAAAAAACGTAGTATTTTATAGCAAACCAACAATGATACCAAAAACTCTTTATAAACTCTTTTATATTACAAAAAAGTTTAATTTTTTAAGAAAATTAACCCCCAAAATAATAAAAAAATACCAAAACAAACGAAATTTAATAAAATTTCGTTTGTTTGATAATAAATTAGTCTTCTTTTCTACCTAAAACAACTTTTTTATCTTGATAAATACCAGTTCCAACAGGTATCATACGACCCAAAATAACGTTTTCTTTCAAGTCTTCAAGATAATCAACTTTAGCTGCAACGCTTGCCTCTGTTAAAACTTTTGTAGTTTCTTGGAAAGATGCTGCTGAGATAATACTATCACTTGAAACAGCTGCACGAGTAACACCAAGTAGCACCGGCTCTGCTATAGCTGGTTCTCCACCTAATCTTACAATCCTTGTGTTTTCTTCCATAAACCTTCTGCGGCTTACTAAATCACCAACTATAAACTTAGTATGACCACTATCTAGTATGCGAACTTGGCGAAGCATTTGGCTAACAATTATTTCTATGTGTTTATCAGCAATATTTACGCCTTGACCACGATAAACTTGTTGTATCTCGCTTATAAGATAGTAATGAAGTGCCTTTTCTCCAAGTATGCTTAAAACATCATGACTTGATACAACACCATCTGTTAATTTCTCACCAGCATGTATCATCTCACCATCTCTTACTTGAATTTGACTAGAGCGGTCTATTAAAAATTCACTTACTTGACCATCTTTATTTTCTATAACAATGCGTTGTTTATTTCTTACAACTCTATCAAATCTTACAACACCATCAATGTTTGCTATAACAGCTGCATTTTTTGGCTTTCTAGCTTCAAACAATTCACTAACTCTTGGAAGACCACCTGTGATGTCTTTTGACTTAGTTGCTGCTTTTGGAATTTTTGCCAAAATATCTGCTGTTTTAACTTTAGCCCCTTCGTTAACATGAATTGTGCTCTTTGGCTCTAGCTGATAACGAATAGTTTCATCTTTTGAAGTAATCACAATTGTTGGCTTTACATTGCTTGGTAAATACTCATTAATGATAAGTGAGTGTTTTCCTGTAAGCTCATCAACTTGTTCTTCGCAAGAATACCCCGGCTCAATATCTTCAAAACTAACAGTTCCGTCCATTTCTGCTATAACAAGATTGTTATATGGGTCCCATTGAGCTATGATGTGTTTTTCATCTTTGCTGTTATCTGCTATTAAAGTTGTAGCTTCAACACTATCGCCTTCATTTACAAGTATTTTTGAAGTGCGTGGTATATAATGACGACTAGCTTCTCTACCATTAGCATCAACAACTACAGCAAATACGCCTTTTTCTTTTACTATTTGACCTGCTTTTACATTTGCAAATACATCAAGTCCGTCGCCTTTTTGTATATAAAACTTAACAACACCTTTAGCTCTTGCTTCAAGCTTGCTTGCTATTGGGTCTCCGTCTTTAACAAGAAGTGTTGAAGCAAATGGAATACGATTTGGAACATTGTAGTTTTCTTTTACAATTTCAACTATCGTTTCATTTTCTTTAACTTTATCTCCTTGCTTATAAGGTAAATATATCTTACCTTCTATGTTTCCACTAACACCAGCAAGTTCATTTGGCTTAGCCACATCGTGTTTTCTAATGATGTATTTTATCTCTTCGCTTTTGCCTTTTACGATAACTATAACATCTTCGTGAGCATTTTGATACTCTATCTTACCATCAAACGGAGCTTTGATTTTTGGTTCAACCAAAAGTATAGCTGCGTTACGGCGGTTAGCGATAACTTCTTCTTTATCTTTATTGATATATGTTTGAATGTTATAAAATCTTATAAAACCTTCTTTTTTAGCTTCAACTTGTCTATCTTGCATATCTGTTGTAGCTGTACCACCACTGTGGAATGTTCTAAGTGTAAGCTGTGTTCCTGGCTCACCGATTGATTGAGCTGATATAATACCAACAGCCTCACCTGGTTTTACAAGCTTACCTTCACCAAGGTTTACACCATAGCATTTAGCACATACGCCCTTTTCTGCTTTACAAGTAATAGGCGTTCTAATGCTAAGAGATTTGATATTTGCTTGAACGATTTTTTGTGAATTTTCTTCATCAATTAAAGTTCCTTCGCTAAGCAAAATTTCGTTTGTTATAGGGTCTATGATATCATCTGCTAAAACCCTACCCATAGCTCTTTCTTGTAAAGTTTCTATAACGTTACCTTCTGCGGTAATCTCACTAATTTCAATACCTTCATGTGTTCCACAATTTTCCATAGTAACTTTAACATTTTGTGCAACATCAATAAGCTTTCTTGTAAGATATCCAGCGTTTGCTGTCTTAAGCGCAGTATCCGCAAGACCTTTTCTAGCACCGTGAGTTGATATAAAATACTCAAGAACATTTAGCCCTTCACGGAAGTTTGATGTAATAGGTGTTTCAATAATACCACCATCAGGCTTAGCCATAAGTCCTCTCATTGCTGCAAGCTGGCTAATTTGAGCAGCACTACCTCTAGCACCACTATCCGCCATCATATAAATTGAGTTAAACCCTTCTTTATCACACTTAACAAGCTCCATCATATCACGAGAAAGCTTGAAGTTTGTGCTTTTCCAAACATCAATAATTTTGTTATATCTTTCGTCCGCTGTTATCATACCTTGGTTATAGCTATTTTGAATCTCTCTTACTTTTGATTTTGCATTTTCAATCTCAAGAGCCTTATCTTCAGGGATAATAATATCAGCAATAGATATAGAAATACCAGCTTTTGTAGCATACTCAAAACCTAAGTTTTTAAGGTTATCTAAAAAGCTAGCAGAAACTTCAAGTCCACCATGCTTATAAACATAATCAACAAGATTTGCTATATCTTTTTTCTTTAGTATTTTATTCCATAAATTTTCTGGAACAAAATCAGGTAAAATAGACTTAACTATAAGTCTTCCCGCTGTTGTTTTTACTGTTTTGTTATTAATAATTGTTTTAATACTTGCATGTATATCAAGTGATTTTTCATCAAGAGCAAACATAACTTCATCTATACTTGAGCATAGTTTATTTGCACCTTTTGCCTCTGCTTTTTCCAAAGATAGATAATAAATTCCTAAAACCATATCTTGAGATGGAACAGTTACAGCCTTACCACTTGCAGGAAGCAAAATATTCATTGAACTAAGCATAAGAATTTTACACTCAGCTATAGCTTCTTGGCTTAGTGGAACGTGTACAGCCATTTGGTCACCGTCAAAGTCAGCGTTAAACGCAGCACAAACAAGCGGATGAAGCTGTATAGCCTTACCTTCAACTAAAACCGGGTGAAATGCTTGGATTGATAGCTTATGAAGTGTTGGAGCACGGTTAAGCATAATTGGATGGTCTTTAACAACCTCTTCAAGGCATTCCCAAACTTCGTTTGTTTTATCATCTATCATCTTCTTAGCTTGTTTAACAGTTGTTGCATATCCTTTTTCTTCAAGCTTTGCAAGCAAATGCGGCTTAAACAACTCAAGAGCCATTTTCTTAGGAAGACCGCATTGGTCCATTCTAAGTTTTGGACCTATAACGATAACGCTACGACCCGAAAAGTCAACACGCTTTCCAAGTAGGTTTTGTCTAAAGCGTCCTTGCTTACCTTTGATAATCTCGCTAAGTGATTTTAGTGGGCGTTTATTTGCACCTTTAACCGCATTTGCACGGCGACCATTGTCAAACAATGCATCAACAGCTTCTTGAAGCATTCTTTTTTCGTTTCTAATAATAATTTCTGGTGCGTCAAGCTCCATAAGTCTTTTTAGACGGTTATTTCTGTTTATAACCCTTCTATAAAGGTCGTTTACATCACTTACAGCAAATTTTCCACCATCAAGCGCAACAAGTGGGCGTAAATCAGGTGGCAAAACAGGTAAGCATGTAATCATCATCCATTCAGGGCGATTTTCAACATTTGCTTCAGAATCTACGCTAGAACCACTTGCTAAAAAGCTCTCAACAACTTTTAAACGCTTGATGATTGATTTTTTCTTTGATTCTGAGTTTGTATTTTCCATTTCTTCTTTAAGTTCATTCAAAATGGCAACTAAATCCAAATCTTTAAGCAAATCATATACAACTTCACCACCCATTCTAGCGACAAAGCCAGTGCCGTCATATCTTTGCATTAGCATTTGATATTGTTCTTCATTTAAAACATCGTATTTTTTAACTCTTTTGGTATTTTCAAAATCATAAAAAGCATCTCCAGCGCTTTCTACAATATATGCTTCATAATACAATACACGCTCAAGGTCTTTCATCTTAACATCTAAAAGAGTTCCTATTCTACCTGGTAAAGAGTTTACATACCAAATGTGTGCTACAGGAGTAACAAGGTCAATATGACCCATACGAGAACGGCGAACTTTACTTGTAGTTACTTCAACACCACACTTCTCGCACTTAACGCCTTTAAAACGCATTTTCTTATACTTACCACATAAGCACTCATAATCTCTAATTGGTCCAAAAATCTTAGCACAAAAAAGACCATCTCTTTCTGGCTTTAATGTTCTATAGTTTATAGTCTCTGGTTTTTTAACTTCACCATAAGACCAAGACCTGATTTTATCAGGACTTGCAAGGCGTATTTGAAACGCGTCAAAATCTCTTGGTTTATTTTCTTCTTTAAATTCAATTGGCTTTAAATTATTCTTCATTGTTGTCATCCTCTGAATAAATCTCAACATCAAGAGCTAAAGATTTTAGCTCGTTTGTAAGAACAAAAAATGTCTCTGGAATACCAGTTGATGGAACATTTTCACCTCTTGCTATAGCCTTATAAGCGTTAAATCTTCCCTCAACATCATCTGATTTTATAGTTAACATTTCTTTTAGAACATGGGCTGCACCGTAAGCTTCAAGTGCCCAAACTTCCATCTCACCAAATCTTTGACCACCAAACAATGCTTTACCACCAACAGGTTGTTGTGTTACAAGACTGTATGGTCCTGTACTTCTTGCGTGAACTTTCTCATCAACTAAGTGGTGAAGTTTAAGCATATACATAACACCAACGTTTACACGCTCGCTCATCTTCTCACCTGTTCTACCATCGTAAAGCTCTGTTTTACCATCCATAGCAATCTTTGCCATTTCAAAAAGCTTAACAAATTCTTCTTCCGTAACACCTTCAAAAACAGGAGCTCCAAATTTAACACCTTTGCTCCAATCTCTAGCGTGACGTATAAATTCATCATCACTCATATCTTTAAGATACACTTTAGCATCCATAAGTCTTGAAATGTCACAAATTTCTATCATTTTATTACGAAGTTCTTTTACAAAATCACTTCTTTGTGCATCAAAAATTTCTTGAATTTGCTCTCCAAGTCTAAGACCAACCAAACCAAGGTGAGTTTCTAGTATCTGACCTATATTCATACGGCTTGGAACACCAAGTGGGTTTAAAACTATATCAACACTCTTACCGTTTTCTAAGTATGGCATATCAACTTCTGGAACTATGCAAGATACGATACCTTTATTTCCGTGGCGACCTGCCATTTTATCACCAACTTTTAATTTACGCTTAGTTGCTATATAAACTTTTACAAGTTTTACAACTCCGCTTGGCAATATGTCATCTTTTTCTAAAATTTCAAGCTTTTCATCATGCTCTTGCTTTAATTTTTTCTTTTCATTTTGGAAATGTGTTTTTAGCTCTTCATACTCTTTTTGCAATTCTTTAGAATATGATTTTATAAGCATATTGATAGCAAAGCGATTTGTATTTTCAAGGTCTTTCATATCAACACATTGACCTTTTTTGTATTCTTTATCATTTACTTTGCTATCTTCTAAAAGCTTAGCTTTTGAAAGCATAGAAGATACCCTTAAAGACTCTTCTCTATCCATCATTAAAAGTCTATCATGATGTTCTTTTTCAAGATTTCTTCTTTCTTCTTCTTGAGCTCTTGTAGCTCTTGCATCTTTTTCATAGCCTTTTTTAGTAAATATTTTTACATCAACAACAACACCTTCAAGGCTTGCTGGAGCATATAAAGATTTGTTTACAACATGCCCTGCTTTTTCACCAAAAATAGCTCTTAAAAGTCTTTCTTCTGGAGTAGGTTTTACTTCTCCTTTTGGAGATACTTTGCCCACTAAAATCATACCTGGTTTTATATGAGTTCCAATTTTTACGATACCACTTTCATCAAGATGAGATATATCTTCTTCTTTTATATTTGGTATGTCTTTTGTGATTTCTTCTACACCGTCTTTAAGCTCTCTTGCTTCTATTTCTTTTTCATAAATATGAACACTTGTAAAAGCATCTTCGCGTATCATTTTTTCATTGATAATGATAGCGTCCTCATAGTTATAACCATTCCATGGCATAAATGCTATAAGAGCATTTTTACCAATAGCAAGTTCTCCTTGATCCATAGATGGACCATCAGCTATAATTTGGTCTTTTTCTACCTTATCGCCTTTTTTAACTATAGGGCGTTGGAAAAACGATGTGTTGTTGTTTGTGCGAAGATTTTTTTCTAAAATATAATGGTCTATAAAAAATCCATTTTCATCTTCACCTAAAATAAATATACTCTTATTATCAACCTTTTCAACTATACCGCTTCTTTTTGCTTTAATTGCTTCCCAAGAATCTCTTGCAACAATTTTTTCCATACCTGTACCAACTATAGGAGCATCAGCTTTTATAAGTGGAACAGCTTGACGTTGCATGTTAGAACCCATTAATGCACGGTTAGCATCGTTATGCTCCAAAAATGGTATCAAACTAGCCGCAACACCAACAATCATACCAGATGTAAGGTCAATAAGTTTTATATCTTCGCGTCTTGCTAAAACTGTCTCTCCATCAATTCTAGCTTCTATCATATCTTCTACTATATATCCATTTTCATCTAATTTTGTTGAAGCTGGTGCTATACAAAGGCTTTCTTCTTGAGTAGCTGTTATATAAACTATCTCATCTGTAACCTTACCATCTACAACCTTTTTATAAGGTGCTTCAACAAAACCAAGGTCGTTAACTTTTGCATAAGTTGAAAGAGTATTAATAAGACCGATATTTTGACCTTCTGGAGTTTCAACTGGACAAATACGACCATAGTGAGTTGAGTGAACGTCACGAACTTCAAATCCAGCACGCTCTTTTACAAGACCACCTTCCCCAAGCGCCGAAAGTCTTCTTTTGTGCGTAACTTCACTAAGTGGGTTTGTTTGGTCCATAAACTGTGAAAGCTGACCACCTGTAAAAAACTCCATAATTGTAGATGTAATCATTTTAGGATTGATTAAATCATATGGCATTAATTCTTCTAAATTTGTGCTAATTGATGTAAATTTATCCCTAATTGCTTTTTGCATTTTTACAAGACCAAGATGAAGTTCATTAGCTAAAAGCTCACCGATTGACCTAATTCTTCTATTTCCAAGATGGTCTCTATCATCAATATGACCTTGTCCGTTTTTAACTTTAATCAAATACTTAACTGTTTTGATAATATCTTCTTTAGTTAAAACTGTAACATACTCAGGAATATCAAGACCAAGTTTATGGTTCATCTTCATACGACCAACTTTTGTAAGGTCATATCTTTCTGGATTAAAAAATAAATCATTTACAAAAACTTTAGCTGCATCTTTTACAACTGGTTCACCCGGTCTCATAACTTTATAAATTCTAATAGCAGCTAAATCGCTTTCATCTTCAATACCTTCTGATTGTTTTAAAAGCTTTAATGTATCAAAATCTGCTATAAAAGAGTTGATAATAGCAACGTCAACGCCAACAGCCAAATCATTTGCTATTTCAAAATCATAACCTTCTTCAATTATCTTAATTATTTTATTTTCATCAAGTGGTGTTAGCGTATCATATAAAATTTCACCTGTATTTTTATCTACTATAGGAGAAGCTAAATAACGATTTGCTAAAGTTTCAACAGGATATTCAACCCATTTAACACCAGAATCTATAATTTCTTTAATCTTTCTTTTCGTTAATCTTTTGCCAGCTTGATGAAGCAATTCACCTTTTTCGTTTTTAATATCATATTCAACACGCTCGTTGAAGTTTTCTATATTAAATTCTGTTAAAAATCTATCTTTTTTAATTTTTATTTTTTGTATAGGATAAAATAACTTTACTATATCTTGTTTTTTATAGCCAAGCGCTCTAAATAAAATAGTAATAGGAATTTTTCTACGCTTATTAATACGAACATATAAAACATCTTTTGCATCATATTCAAAATAAAGCCATGAACCACGGTCTGGAATAATTTGTCCTGTATAAATTAGTTTATTAACTGTTGTTGGACTTTCCGCTTCTTTGAAAATAACACCAGGGCTTCTATGAAGCTGATTTACAACTACTCTTTCGACACCATTTATAATAAAAGAAACTCTATCTGTCATAAGAGGAATTTCTCTTATAAAAATCTCTTGTTCTTTTATATCTTTTACACCTATTTTCTCACCTGTCTTATCATCCTTATCATACAAAGTCAATCTAACTTTGATTTTAAGGTTTACAGAATAAGTAAGACCTCTTTCCATACACTCTCTTATAGTGTATTTTGTTTTACCTAATTCACATCCAATAAAATCAAGACTAAGTCTATTTTGTGGGTCATGTATAGGAAATATTGATTTAAATACTCTTTCTACACCACTTTCACTATCTGATTTATCTATATTTAAAAAATGATCAAAACTCTTTTTTTGTAATTGTAATAAATTAGGAATTTCTATTTGTTGAGGAACGTTTGAAAAATCAACCCTCAAACGGTTTCCAGAATGCAAACTATTTAACATATAAGACACCTTTTTGATAAGTTTCGAAAGAAAAGTTATTTGAAATAAACGTTTAGTATTTTCAAAAATTTAAAAAAGGGATGGCGATAACCATCCCTAAAAACTACAACTATAAACCTAAGTTAAACAAACGAAATTTATTACTTAAGTTCAACTTTTGCACCAGCCTCTTCAAGCTGTTTTTTAGCATCTTCTGCATCTGCTTTAGATACACCTTCTTTAAGTGTTGATGGTGTTCCTTCAACTGCTTCTTTAGCTTCTTTAAGACCAAGACCAGTTAATGCACGAACAACTTTAATAACGTTGATTTTGTTAGCACCAGCGTCAGTTAAAACAACGTTAAATTCAGTTTTTTCTTCAGCAGCTTCAGCAGCAGCACCACCAGCAGCACCAGCAACCATAACAGGAGCAGCACTTACACCAAATTTCTCTTCAAATTCTTTAACTAATTCACTTAATTCTAAAACTGTTAAATTAGAGATATACTCTAAAACATCTTCTTTAGTAATTGCCATAATTTTTCCTTTTATAATATTTTAATTAATATTTCTAGAATAACTTAAAATTATTCTTGTTCTTTTTTTTGTTTTAATGCGTTAAGACCAATAGTAAAGTTTTGTATTGGTGCATTCCATACTTGCAACAACATAGCAAGCAATTCTTCGCGTGAAGGCATTTTTGACAATGCAACAACTTTTTGAGCATCTGTAACTTCGCCATCAATATGAGCATATTTTATAGCAAATGCATCATTTTTTTCACCAAACTTAGCAGCTACTTTTGACACAGCTAGTTGATCTTTACCCCAAAGATATATATTTGTATCTTTTAAGTCAAGACCAGATTTACCAGCATTATCTAATGCTAATTTAGCCAATGTATTTTTCACAACTTGTACTTTTACATCTTTTTCTCTAGCAAGATTACGTAAATCTTCAAGTTTTTTAGTAGCAATGCCTTTAAAGTTACAAACAACAACAGCTTCGCTTTCTTTAAATTCATCAGAAAGTTTTGCGATTATTTCAGCTTTTTGGCTTCTAGTCATTTTCTTCTCCTTTCCGATCGGTGATTTCAAGCAGACAAAATTAAGTCCCAAAGGGACATCGGCTATCTCCAATCAAATTTTTATCTAAACTTTAAATTATAGTAAAGCTAAGATAAAAATTTAATTATGGGGTAAAAACCCCATATATTATTTTAAGTCAATTAGTTCTTGAGTATCTATTTTTACAGAAGGACTCATTGTTAATGACAATGTAGCATTTTTAATATATCTACCTTTAGCTGTAGCTGGTTTATGCTTATTGATAGTCTTAACAAAAGCATCAATATTTTGCATCAATTGTTCTTTTGTAAAGCTAATTTTACCAAGACCAGCATGAATATTACCTTGCTTATCAACACGGAAATTTACTTGACCACCCTTAGCATTTTTAACAGCTTGAGCAACATCCATAGTAACAGTTCCTGTTTTTGGATTTGGCATCAAACCTTTTGGTCCAAGTATACGACCAACTTTACCAACTAAACCCATTAAATTTGGTGTTGCTATTAAAATATCAAAATTTATAACACCTTTTTGAATATCTTCAACTAAATCATCATCACCAACTATATCAGCTCCAGCCGCCTTTGCTTCATCTGCTTTTGCATCTTTAGCCATAACTGCAACACGAACCTTTTTTCCTGTACCAGCAGGTAAAACAACAGAACCTCTAACCATTTGATCTGCATGACGAGGGTCAACATTAAGCTTTAATGATATTTCTACCGTCTCATCAAATTTTGCAGATTTTAGTTTCACTAATTCATCTACACCTTCAGTTAAACTATAAACTTTAGTAGTATCAACTTTTTTTAATAATTCTTGAAATCTTTTTGTATTTTTTGACATAATTTACTCCGCATTTATTAAGTGCTTCCGCCTTTAACCTGGCGGTTAGGTTTTAATTAATCTACTATTTCAACACCCATTGAACGAGCAGAACCTTCTATAATCTTAGCTGCTTGTTCAGGATCTTTAGTATTTAAATCAGCCATTTTTCTCTCAACAATTTCTAAAACTTGAGCTTTGGTAAGCTTACCAACTTTGTTTTTAAGTGGATTATCAGTACCTTTAGAAATACCAGCTGCTTTTTTTATCAAATCTGTAGCTGGTGGCTGTTTTGTAATAAAAGTAAAACTCTTGTCTGCATAAACAGTAATAACAACAGGTATATTATAGCCTGCCATATCTTTTGTTCTCTCGTTAAAAGCCTTACAAAATTCCATAATGTTAACACCTTGTTGACCTAAAGCAGGACCAACAGGAGGACTTGGATTTGCTTTTGTTGCAGCTATTTGCAATTTAATTTCCCCAACAACTTTCTTAGCCATGAACTAACTCCTTAAAATATTAAACAATTTTTTCAACTTGTGAATATAAAATCTCAACTGGTGTATTTCTACCAAAAATTGATACATTTAACTTTAAACTACCTCTTACCATATCATACTCTTCAACAGTACCTGTAAAGTTTGCAAATGGTCCTTCTATAATCCTAACACTTTCACCCTCTTCAAAATAAATCTTAGGTTTAGGTGCAGATTTTTTATTTGCCTTTTCAAGTATAAGTTGAATATCTTTTTCTGATAATGGCGATGGTTTTTTAGCCTCTCCAATAAATCTCCCAACCTTAGGAAGACGTTGAATCTTATGCCAAAGCTCTATATTTAAATCGATATGCGCAAAAACATAGCTAGAGTAAAGACATCTTTGAGAAATTTTTTGTTTACCATTTTTAATTTCAATAACATCTTCTGTAGGAACGATAATCTCTAGCAATCTTTCATTCATACCATTATCTTTAACTAGATTTTCAATAGCTCTTTTAACAGCCATTTCGCTACCAGCATAAGTTTGTATTGCATACCATTTATAATTCATAAATTAATTCCTAAAAATAAATACTCTTAAACTAATTTAGAAAGAGCAAAAGTCATTACAGCATCAACTAATGCTAAAAACAATGAAATAACACCAACAACAACAAAAACTGTAATAAACGCATTTCTAACCTGAGTTTTAACAGGAAATATAACTTTATTTAATTCAGCTTTTGCTAATTTAAAATAATTAATAAATTTATCCATATTTAAACCTCTTATATGGCAGGGCAAGAGGGATTCGAACCCCCAACCATCGGATTTGGAATCCGGCGCTCTACCGTTGGAGCTATTGCCCTATAATTAAGGGCTAAAATCTTAGCTCTTTAATTTTACTTCTTTGTGTAAAGTGTGCTTTCTAAGTCTTGGACAATACTTTTTAAGCTCTAATTTTTCAGTTGTATTTTTAGAGTTTTTAAAAGTACTATAGTTTATATCACCTGTTTCTTCACATTTTAAACCGATTTTAATTCTCATTGTAAATCCTTAAATAAACTTATTAAACTATAAAGAGAGGGAAACACCCTCTCATAATACTTACTTAACTATCTTAGTTACAACACCAGAACCAACTGTTCTACCACCTTCGCGGATAGCAAAACGAGTACCTTCTTCAAGCGCAACTGGTTGAATTAATGATACATTAATTCTTACGTTATCGCCTGGTTGAACCATTTCTATTCCTTCTGGCAATTGAATTGAACCTGTAACGTCTGTTGTTCTAACATAAAATTGTGGTCTATAGTTATTAAAGAATGGAGTATGTCTACCACCCTCATCTTTTGTTAAAATATAAACTTCAGCTTCAAAATCTGTGTGTGGAGTGATAGTTTTTGGCTTAGCAAGAACCATACCTCTAACAACATCTTCTTTTTTAGTTCCACGAAGTAATACACCAACGTTATCACCAGCTTCACCCTGATCCATTTCTTTTCTAAACATTTCAACACCAGTAACTGTTGTTGTTTGAGTGTCTCTAATACCAACGATTTCGATAGTATCACCAACTTTAACAACACCTTTTTCAATACGTCCTGTAACAACTGTTCCACGACCTGAAATTGAAAATACGTCTTCGATTGGCATTAGGAAATCTTTATCTGTATCACGAACTGGAGTTGGGATATAACTATCAACTTGAGCCATTAACTCAAGAACTTTAGCTGACCACTCACCATCATTACCAGCTTTAGCTTCTTCTAATGCTTGTAAAGCTGAACCAGCTACGATTGGAGTATCATCACCTGGGAAATCATATTCGCTTAATAACTCTCTAATTTCCATTTCAACTAGTTCAAGTAATTCAGCATCATCAACCATATCAGCTTTGTTCATAAATACTACGATATATGGAACACCAACTTGGCGTGATAGTAGTATGTGCTCTCTAGTTTGTGGCATTGGGCCATCAGCTGCTGATACAACTAATATAGCACCATCCATTTGAGCAGCACCAGTAATCATGTTTTTAACATAGTCAGCGTGACCTGGGCAGTCAACGTGAGCATAGTGGCGATTTTCTGTTTCATACTCTATGTGAGAAGTAGCAATTGTAATACCTCTTTCTCTTTCTTCTGGAGCATTATCAATACCGTCATAATCTTTAAGCTCAGCAAGACCTTTTCTAGATAAAACAGCAGAAATAGCAGCTGTTAATGTAGTTTTACCATGGTCAACGTGACCGATAGTACCTATATTTACGTGTGGTTTGTTACGAGAAAACTTTTCTTTTGCCATAAGGCGCCTCCATTAAAAAAATAATAATCTAAAAACAATCCATATCATTATTTAAATCAAAAACTGGAGCTCATAGCGGGACTTGAACCCGCGACCTCTCCCTTACCAAGGGAGTGCTCTACCTCTGAGCCATACGAGCGCTCAGAAAATAACAATACAGACAACTAAAAACCTAAAAAATATAAAATTTTGAGAAAACTAAAATGCTGCAGTAAAATCAAAAAGAAAAACAACAGCTCCCAGTTTTTAAAATTTTATATATTTTAAATGGAGCGGGAAACGAGACTCGAACTCGCGACCCTCAGCTTGGAAGGCTGATGCTCTAGCCAACTGAGCTATTCCCGCATCATGGTGGTGAGTCGTGGATTCGAACCACGGAAGACATAGTCAGCAGATTTACAGTCTGCCCTCGTTGGCCACTTGAGTAACTCACCAAAACAATATATCTGGTCAAACACTGCTAAAAAATAAAAATGGAGCTGGTTAAGGGACTTGAACCCCCGACCTGCTGCTTACAAGGCAGCTGCTCTACCAACTGAGCTAAACCAGCACTTTTTGAAAATGAAAGTGTGATTATATGCAAACTTTTACAAAATGTCAATAGTTTTTGTAATTTTTTTGATTTTTTTAATACAATATCTTAAAAATAAACATTAAAACATAGGAAAAAACATGAAAATATTATTTTCTCCAAGTGAGGCAAAGTCTGATTTATCAATATATCCACCGATATCTTCGTTTTATTTAGATGAAAATTTTAAAAATAAAACTTTTAATCTCAAACAAGAAAAATACACTCTAAAAGATAAAAGATTTGAACTAATAAATGAAATATCAAGCAAAATACAATCATCAAATGATGATATTTTAAAAGAAGCTTTTGGAACAACAGACATAGATAAATACAAAATCAATCTTTTAAAATCACCAACACAAAAAGCGATTTTAAGATATACAGGAGTGGCTTATGAGGCGTTAGACTATGATAATTTAGACAAAAAAGCACAAGAATTTATAGATAAAAATGTTGTGATATTTTCAAATATTTTTGGTGCTGTATTTGCTGATGATAAGATACCGCTTTATAAACTAAAACAAGGCAAAACCATAGATAATATAAACATTCCAAAATACTATAAAACATACTTCTCACAAGCACTAGATGAGCTGTTTGAAAATGAAGAGATAATAGACTTAAGAGCTGATTTTTACACAAAATTTTACAGCATAAAAAAAGATTATCATACATTTAAATTCATCAAAAACAACAAAACGATAAATCACTACTCAAAGCACTATAGAGGTGTATTTTTAAACATACTAGCAAATCTAAATAAAGATAAAAAAATTAGCATTGATGACTTTTTAGCTTATGTAGATAAAAATTTTGTTATCATACAAACAGAAAAAAAGGCAAACAAAACTACTACTATAGTAGAAATAAAGGACTAAAATGAATATTTATCTAGTATATCAAACCTTCATAACAATCATTATCATTATGATTTTTGCAAGGTATTTTAGTAGAAAATTATCTCTAATCAAAAGACGCATAACAGCTCTTGAAGCAGAATTAAATGAAGCAAAAGAAACCATAAACGCAAACAAACTTGGGATAGAACAAAACAAACATTCAATAGAAGAAAATATCAAATCAAAGGAGAAATAATGGACTACATATCTTTAATGAAAACAAGATACGCTTGTAAAGAATTTAGTGGCGAAAAAATCCCATCACAAATACTTTCTAAGATACTTTACGCTGGAGTTTTAAGCCCTAGCTCACTTGGTCTTGAGCCTTGGACATTTTATGTGCTTAGTAAAAAAGATGACCTTGAAAAACTAAAAAGCCATTGTAATTCAAAAAAACAATTTGAAACTTGCTCTCACGCTGTAATACTAGCCGCAAAAAACAACTACGACCCAAAAGGACAAGTGGTGCAAAAAGCACTAAAACGCAGAGCAGATTTTGACAAAGTTTATGAACTTTATGCACCATATCTAAAAAGACTAGAAAAAAGAAACGCTCACGAATACGGAGCATTACAATGCTATATAGCAGGGACAAATATGGTAAATTGTGCGGCTAGCGAAGGCGTTCAAAGCTGCATAATAGGTGGATATGAAGAAGATGGGATAAATAAAGACTTTTTAAAAAATGATGAATTTTGTGCTTTGGTTCTTACTTTTGGCTATGAAAAAGAACCATCAAAACACGATAAAATAAGATATGATTTTAACGAAGTTGTAAAATTTATCTAAAAACATTTTTAATGGAGGGGGGGGTAATTGCCATAAATTTCGTTTGTTTTATCATCATATCATCACGATAAATTAAACCTAAACAAACGAAATTTAACAAAATCAAAGTTTAGCTTCAACTTTTCAAGTTTCAAAATACAAATTAATACAAAAACCACATAAACAAAAAATCAATCAAACTAAAAAA
>CAZYDK010000024.1:0-17727 GCA_964646025.1 uncultured Campylobacteraceae bacterium
TAGCAATGCTTACTAAAGTTTTTAGCAAGACCACCTAAGCTTGTTTCTTTATATTTTAGGTTCATATCTTTGCCTGTTTCATACATCGTGCGTATAACCTCATCTAGTCCCACGCTTGGCTCACTATCTCTATCCATAGCCATTTTTGCCGCACTTACAGCCTTTATAGCTCCAAATGTATTTCTTTCTATACAAGGAATTTGAACTAGCCCCGCCACAGGGTCACAAGTAAGCCCTAAATGATGCTCCATAGCTATCTCAGCTGCACTACAACAATCACTCGCACAAGCCCCAAGACTATAAGCAAAAGCCGCTGCTGCCATAGAAGAAGCCGAACCTATCTCCGCTTGACACCCTGCTTCTGCCCCACTTATGCTAGCATTTTTCTTAAAAAGCGAACCAATAGCCATAGCAACAAGCAAAAAGTCTCTTATTTGTAGTCCTTTGATATCTTTTTTGTGATTTTTAAGATATAAAAGCACAGCAGGAACAACAGCACAAGCTCCGTTTGTAGGTGCGGTTACTACTTTGTTTCCACTTGCATTTTCTTCTGCTATACTCATAGCATATAAGCTAAAATAATCTATAAAATCCAAATCATCAACTCTTTGCATACTTTGACTTGATAACTTTTTAGCCAAAAATGGCGCTCTGCGTCTAAGTTTTATAACCCCTGGTAAAGTGTATTCTGTTGATGTGCTACCTGCTATAAAACTTTCTTTCATTGCAAGATATATATCTTTACAGTAATTATTTATATAATCTAAACTATGAAAATTTAACTCATAATTTAAAGAAATCTCAGCTATGTTTTTGTTGTGTTTATTGCAAAGCCATAAAAGCGTGCTTGCTTTATCAAAATAAAATGGCAAATGAGCACCGCTATCACTAGATGACCCACTAGTCATTTCTTCTTTGGTTTTTACAAAACCACCACCAACAGAATAAAAGTCTTTTTCTTTTAGCAAATCATTGCCGTGGTACGCTTTTATGATAAAACCATTTTCATGAAGTTTTAAAAAACTATTATCAAAAATGATGTCATCATCGCTAAAATCTATAAGCTTTTCTCCGCCTAAGTTTAGTTTTTTTAAATCCAAAAGCCTTAAAGCTTCTGCTTTTTGAGAAGAAGTTAGTGTTTTTGCTACAAGCCCACTAAGTCCTAAAATAGCAGCCATATCGCTTAAATGCCCTTTTCCTGTAAGGCTAAGACTTCCATGCAAAATCACTTTAATAGATGTAACCTTATCAAAAAGCTTTTCTTCTTTTAGCTCATCTACAAATCTTTTTGCACCAACCATAGGACCCACGGTGTGAGAGCTTGAAGGACCTATGCCGATTTTAAAAATCTCAAGATTACTCATGGTATCATCTTAACAACAACACTAAGAATGGTTATAATCCCCATAATCGCTACAAAATAACAAGCAGCACCATTTTTATATGTTCTAAGCTCTGGGATTTTATATATAGCATAAACAGGCATTAAAAATAGTATCACAGCTATAACAGGACCGCCAAGACTTTCTATAAAGTCCAAAACACCAGGGTTTAAATAAGCTACAATAATCATTGTAACATACATAAAAGTAGTTGTGTAAATATTGTTTTTGCTTAGTTTTTTATCTGTGATTTTTTCTATAAGTCCATTTAGCCCTTCTCTAGCACCAAAATAATGCCCAAAAAAGCTAGTAAGTATAGCCAAAAACGCCACCGCAGGAGCACCATATCTTATAAGATTTTCATCAAATTGATTTGCAAAATAAGTCAAAATAGGAATATTTTGCTTTCTTGCGATAGCAAATTCGTCACTATCAAGGCACAAAATACAAGAAAAAACAAAAAACATAACAAAAATTAAAAGAAGCGTTGATGTATTAAAAAGAATTTGCTTTCTTTTTTTATCACTATTTTCACCATACTGAGTATGTGTATCTAGTGAAAATGTAGATATAGCAGGGCTATGATTGAAACTAAAAACAAGCACAGGCAAAGTAAGCCAAACAGTTTTTACAAATTCTTTTAAATCTGGAACATACTCTAAAGCTTGAAATTTCCAATGCGGTATAAGATATAAAGAAAACAAAAAAAGTATTATACAAAGTGGATACACAAGAAGTTCGCAAACTTTTGTAACAAGCTTTTCATTTGCAAACATAACCGCCATCATACAAGTAACCAAAATAAATGCAAGTAAAAAGCGATTTGGCAAAGCAAAGCCAAGTTGTTCTACCATAAATGAGCTTATTGTATTTGTAATACCAACTCCATAAGCAAGACATATAGGATATATAGCAAAAAAATAAAAAAATGTTATAACAATACCCATTTTTTTACCAAAATAAGCATTTGTTGCGTCTGTTATATCTCCACCTTTAGTAGAGCCTACAAAATAAGACAAGAAAAGATGTGATAAATAAACCATAGGGAAAATCAAAAAACACATAACCACTACAGGCCAAAAACCACCTGTTCCAGCACGGATAGGAAGATAAAGTATCCCCGCTCCAACAGCCGTTCCAAAGAGTGAAAACATCCAACGATTGTCAAACTCTGTCCATTTTTTCATGAAAAATCCTTAAAAAAATTGTTAAGATTATGCCTTAGGAGAGTTTGGTAGTGGTGCCCGGGGTCGGACTCGAACCGACACAGGATTGCTCCTACTAGATTTTGAGTCTAGCGCGTCTACCAGTTTCACCACCCGGGCATGTAATTAAAATAAAACCCGTATTTTACATTTTTTACTTTAATTTTTTTTTAATTAGACATAAGAGCTTGTTTTACCATATCACTAGCCATATTTATATTCCACTGCGGTTCCCAAACAAGATTTATCTCACAAGTTTTTATACCTTCTACATTTAGCGTTGCAGCTTCTACCCAGCCAAGTATCATATCATGCATAGGACAAGATTTTGTAGATAATGTCATAGTAACTTTAGCGTGATAATTCCCGCAAAACTTTATATCATAAATAAGCCCAAGATTAACTATATCAAAACCTACTTCTGGGTCTATTATATAGGTAAGTTCTGTTAGGATTTTTCTTTCTATTTCATTTAGATTTTCTCTCATTTTCATCCTTTAAATTTTGTGTATTTGAAAAAATTAAAAATGTTTATTAAGATACAAATAGAGCAAATCACCAAACAAACAAAAGCAATTTGCATATAATTAATAGCTATGAAAAACAAAGCTAAAGCATTAAAGCATAAACATATATAAGCTATGTTTTTTAAAACCATATCATTTAAAAGCGGAACTTTGATTTTGCCTACAAATTTGCTTATATAGTGATACCAAATCAAAAAAGGAAGAATTTTATAAAGGTGAGCTAGTATAAAAGGAAGTAAAACACCGAAAAAAAGATAAAAAATACTACTAACCATATCTTTTTGCAAAAAACTAAAAATAGCTAAAACCATACCAAAATACGCAAGATAAAGATTTAAAACATAAAAATCTCTTGCTTTTCTAACTCTTTTATAAACTATATACGCACTCTCTAAAGTAAATAAAATCAAAGCAAAAACCACAAAATACCAAACCTTAAAAAACATAAAAACCAAAGCAAATAAATACAAAATCACGCTACCTTTACTTAGCATAAACTTAGCGTTATGAACCAAAGTAAACATAGGCACTAAAACACTTGCCGCACCAACACTTATAAAAAATACAAAACCTAAAGCAAAATAAACATGAAGCCTTAAAAATAAATCATAATCAATCAAAAAACCTTTACAAAAAAAGAGCAAAAGCCCACAAGCATAAAACATACTAAAAGCTAAACTAAAACCCCCAATCATCAAAGAAATAGATGAAAACTTTGGCTTAAAATCTTTTATAAATGTAAGCAAAAACAAACTATCAAAATAAAGTATCGTGCATATTAAAACAATGCCCCCATAAAACATAAAATTAATATCGCTTATAAAAAAACCACAAACCAAAACCAAAATTGATAAGTTTTGAACAATACAATTTAAAAACGCTCCTTTTATGCTAAAAAAGTGTTTTTCAAGTATCACAGATGTAAGCTGATATAAAGCTCCAATGATGATATTTATCACAAATCCAAGCAAAAAAGTATGCACAAATGCCACAAAAGTAAAATCATATATATCGTTTTTGATAAAACAAAGCCCATAAATCCCAAAAACTAGATAAAAAATTCCAAATAAAAAATAAGCTCCAACAAGTTTAAATGGTGGTGCATAAGCATTTAACATATAAAACCTTCAATAAGCAAAAATTATGAATTAAATTTCGTTTGTTTGAGCCAAAACTCATCTAAACAAACGAAATTTATCCGTGGTCTTTTGCACTTTCATCAAATTCTGGAGCTTGAATGTTTTGTTTTTTAGTAAAAATTAGTTTAAAACCACCATCTATTTGCTCTGTTTGTATATCAAAATACGGCTTAACGCTAGGAAGCAAGCCAAGCGGGTTTATATGGTTTATCATCATAAGTTTTTGGTTTGGTTTTAGATTGTTAAGCCCTACTCTAGCATTTATCATAGGTTCTGGCGGCATACAATTTCTACTATCAAAACCTATAAAATCATCTTTTTCATAAAAATCAACCGTAGCATTTTCAAAGCTAATTTTCTTCCAATCTTTAAAATAAACTTCCACAAAAATCTCCTTATGTTTTTGTGTTAGTTTAATAAGATTTGAAAAAAATTCTTTGATTTATATCATTTTTCGTATTTATCTAAAATATGATTTACAATAACTTCAAAATAATCATTTGTATATGGAAGCATCATAATCTCAACAAAAGAAAAATTATGCTTAATGTAATCAACATCTGAATAATTATTAGCAACAGCAAAAATTTTAATACTCTTTTCAATATGCATATTATACAAACTGTTTTTATGAGTATGCTCTATCTTTTTCAAAAAATCCGTAGCCACAAAAAATGCATTTGTGATATTTGATTGAGATACGGAGTTGTGAGTAAAATCTATAAATTTTTCTAAAGTCAAAACTCCATTTAAAGGCATAGATTCTTTATCTAAACTAGATTTTATGGTTCTTACAATCAAACTATCATCATGAGCTATATAAACATTTAAAGAAGAGTAATTATTTATAGGTTGTTGTTTTGATAAATTTGATGCATTGATTATATTGCGGTCAATACATCTTGGAATTGTAAATTTAAAGCCTATAATTCTTTCTTCTTTATCTATAGCAATATCGCTACCTTTGATATAAGTGAGTGTTTTTCTAAGACCTGCTAATTTTTCATATAATTTTGACTCTTTGTTACCCATATCAGATAGTATTTCATCAATCAATTCCCAATTTGTAGAGTAAAGACTAAGCGTAAAATCAAAATAAGCCAAATCATCATCAATACCAAACATATCTAATTTTATAAGCATTGTTGAGTGATGTAATTTTTTATTAAAAATTTGAATAATTGTATTCATAGCAAGTATTATAAGCTCTGGGTCGCCTTGCAAATCATGGCATTCTTCTATCTTGCCATCTGTATTTTCAGCTTCAAGGTTGATATCTGATAAAAATGTATTATTGTTTTTTGTTGCGTCGTAGTTTAATGTCTTAAAAAAGTAAAGCAAGTTTTCGCGTATGTCAAAATGTCTAGTTTTTATAATGATTTCTTGGTCATCAATATAATTTAAAATTATTTTATCTTTTTGTTTTGATTGTTTTTTTTGTTTTATATTTTTTATGCTAATTGTATTTGATAAAATCAAAACCACAACAATTAAAATAACCAAAACAATACCTGTAAAAACATGATGTAAAGCGTCTGTAGCATATAAACTATTACATAACAACAATAAAAATAAAGCTCTTTTCATCAACATTCCTTCTAAATTATAAGCATTCCATCGCCATAAGAATAAAACTTATAGTTATTTTTTATAGCTTCTTTATATATATCAATTGTTTTTTGTCTACCTATAAAACTTGCCACAAGCATAATTAAAGTTGATTTTGGTAAATGAAAGTTTGTAAGCAAATAATCAAGTCTTATTGGGCGGTTTTGTGGATGTAAAAACAAATCACATTCCCCACAAGGTGTTTTTGTTCTTGCAAAGTATTCTATGGTTCTAGCGGTTGTTGTGCCTATGCCTAGTATTTTTTTGTCACTTAAAATAAGCTCTTGTGTATGTTTTGGTATATCATAAAACTCAGAATGCATTTTATGGTCGTTTATATTTGTAACTTCAACACCTTTAAAAGTCCCCGCTCCAACATGAAGTGTAATTTGATGTAAATTATGATTTTTTTTAAGATTTTCTATCATATCTTTTGAAAAGTGAAGTGAAGCTGTTGGAGCTGCTACTGCACCTAAGTTTTTAGCAAAAACGCTTTGATAGTCATCTTCATCGCTTTTTTCATCATCTCTTTTTATATATGGTGGGAGTGGTATATGACCTATAACATCAAGTAGTGTATAAATTTCGTTTGTTTGAAGTAAAACATCATCTTTATAAAACTCAACAAGCCTACTCCCATCATCAAAAAGGTCTTTTACAAGTGCTTTTATATCATTTTCAAAGTATAAAAAATCACCTTTTTTTACTCTACCTTTTATTTGCACCATAAACTCATTATGAGCTAAAGTTTTGTTTATAAAAAGCTCTACTTTTCCGCCGCTTTGTTTTTGACCATAGATACGAGCTTTGATTACTTTTGTATCATTAAAAACTATATCACACTCTGGCAAAACATCATTTAAATCATAAAAATGAAGATGTTTGATAGTGTCATTTTTTCTATCATATACTAAAAGTTTTGCATTTTCTTTTGGATTTGCTGGATATGAAGCGATAAGCTCATCTGGCAAATCATAATCATAACTACTAGTTATTATGTCATTCATCTTTTTCGTCTTTTGGTGCTGGATTTACCATAGATACTATATAAATTGATATCGTATAAAGTCCAACAAGCGGTATAGCCATTAAAAACTGCGATAAAACATCAGGTGGAGTCATAATAGCCGCAAATATAAATATGATAAGAACAGCAACTCTAAAATGGCGTTTAAGCATAGCGTCATCAACAAGTCCAAGTTTTGCTAGAAAAAATGTTATTACAGGTAATTCAAAAGCAATTCCAAAAGCCACGATAAGTTTTGTTATAAAGCTTACATACTCTTCTATACTAAGCATAGCACTAAACATATCTCCACCAAAAGTTACTAGAAAATGAAGCGCTACCGGTGCTGCCATATAGTAAGAAAACGCCGCTCCACACAAAAACATAACACTAGCTGCTAAAACAAATGGGATTACATATTTTTTTTCATTCTCATAAAGTCCAGGCTCTACAAATCTCCAAAACTGCCAAAAAATAACAGGTATTGAAGCTAAAAATCCACTAAAAAAAGACACTTTCATAGCAGTAAAAAAACCTTCTGTAGCTTTTATAACTACAAGCTTTGAACCATCTTTTAAAGAATTTTCTACAGGTGCTTTTAAAAAATCAAGTATAATTTCCCAAAAATTAAAACATATAAAAAACGCAGCGATTAAACAAACTACGCAAATGATAAGTCTTTTTCTAAGTTCTATTAAATGTGGTTTTAATTCTTCAAACATTTTGTGCCTTATTTTTTGAAATTTCGTTTGTTTGAGTAGTGTTTAAAGATTTGTTTTCTAATATAGTTTCATCTTTTTGCTCTAAAATTTCGTTTGTTTGAGTAGCATTAAAATCTACTTTATCATCTAAAGATTTTGAAACACTATCTAAGCTAGAGTTTATTTCATCTACGCTAGTTTGTAAGTCTTTTTTAATCTCATCAAACTCTTCAAAACTTAGTTTTTTTCTAACGCTTTCATTTGCTTTTGCGATTTCATCTTTGTATTTTTGCGCTTCTTCTTTAAGCTCACTTAGTTTGATTTCTGTTTCTATGCTATTTTTTGCATCGTTAATTTGTTTTTTAACAACCTTTAAAAGTTTTGCTATCTCAATCAAAGTTTTAGGGAGTTTTTCAGGACCTAGCACTATGATAGCAACAACAGCTATGATAAGTAGTTCTGTGATATTCATTTTTACGCTCTTTTATGATTTTAAAACCTTGTATTTTAATAAAAAATTCTAAAAATTAGCCAAAAAAATCGCTATTTCATCAGCAAGTAAAAAATTATTATTAAAAATTACCCCATTTTTTATGGTTATTTTTCCCTCTTTTTCTAAAAGATTTAATCTTTCTTGCATATCTTTGCTAAACTCACTAACTTTAACCCCAACATCACTCCTAAATCCTAGAAAAAGTTTTTCTAAAAACAAATCATCTTTATTTAATTTTTCTACTTTTTTTTCTGTTGGATTTTTGATATAAAAATCAAGGTCATTTTTATGATAAAACCTTTTATCTTTCATAAACCCAACAGCCCCAAATCCAGCCCCTATATAATCTTTTCCTTGCCAATAAGCTTTATTGTGAAAAGATGGTTTTGTTTTTGTAAAATTGCTAATTTCATACTGCATAAAACCCATATCTTTTAAGGATTTGATAAAAAACTCTATATTTTTAATGCTTGTTTTTTGATATGATTTTTTACCAAAAAATGGCGTATTTTCTTCTAAAATCAAAGTATATGCGCTAAGGTGGTTTATCTCATCTGGTAAATTGTTTAATTCTTTTTTTAAAAACTCTTTAGTATCAAACTTAGTAGCATATATCAAATCTATACTTATATCATCTATGTATTGCTTTGCTAAAGAGATTTTATCTTTTGCGATTTTTGATGAGTGAATTCTTTTTAAAAACCTAAGCTTTTCATCATCAAAACTTTGAACTCCAATGCTAAGTCTATTTACCCCAAAGCTTTTCATAGTCTTTAGCCAACTTGCACTAAGCGAGCTTGGATTTGCTTCTACGCTAAATTCAATTTGTTTATCAAAATAAGGGCTTAAAAGACTAATTATATCTTCATAAAATTTTGCATTTACATAACTAGGAGTTCCGCCACCTATATATAATGTTTTGATTTTTTTATCATTGTTTGGATTGTATAAGTTTAGTTGGTGCTTTAAATCAAGCTTTAAAGCACCAAAGTAGTCTTTTATTTGTGAATTTTTATCGGTAAAACTTGCAAAAGCACAATAAGGACATTTGCTCTCACAAAAAGGTATGTGTAAATAAATATGCATTAAGCTTGTATATCTAGCACATTTCCGCCAAGCTCTTTTATCCTAGCATCAACTAGTTCTTGAGCTTTTAACATAGTTTCTTTTGTGATATCTGGAAGTTCAAATCTACCAAAAGAACCGCTTATGAGTTTTGTAGCTTCTGCAAAACCTTTCATCATACCAGCTCTTCCATCTTGAAGTTTTTGTAAATCATCTCCAGCACCATTTATGATAAAATCTGCTATTCTTTGTGAAGTTTGCTTGATACCAAAGATACCATCTTCTCCTAGCATTTTTTTTGCCTCTTCTTGGCTTAAATCGTTTAGGTTTTTACCTTCATAGCCAATTGAGCTTAAAAAATCCCTACTAACCAAAGAAGTAACACCACTTGCATTAAACTCAAGTCCAACTTGTGAGCTAACATTGTCTTTGATAGTTATACTCATAGCATTTAAAAAATGAGCATTAGTTATATCTTTACCACTAATTGTTGCTACATCTTTATCGCCTATATCTATACCTGTATTTTCTAGTGTCTTCTTTACAAAATTTGAAGCAGAAGACTTATCTGTAGGTGTGTTTTGTCCAACTCCAATTGCACCTGTATAAGAAACTGTATTTACATCCATGTTATTCTCCTTTAAACATAATGTTACATATTAAATATCGTCATTTATGATAAAAAATTGTAAATTCAATTAAATTTTTTATAACAATATTCATATTTTAAATTATTTTTGATGAATTATTGCTAATATTTTCATTTATTAATTCAAAAAGGGATGTAATGCAAAAAAGATATAGGCCAAATGTATCTGCAGTGATACTTTCTAGCAAATATCCTAAAATAAAAGAGATTTTTTTAGCTGAAAGAATTGACTTAAAAGATATTTGGCAGTTTCCACAAGGTGGTATTGATGATGGAGAAAGTGAAGAAGATGCACTTTTTCGTGAGCTTAAAGAAGAAATTGGCACAGACAATATAACAATTATTGACAAATATCCAGAATGGATTAGCTATGATTTTCCAAATACAATGAGTAAAAAAAGATATAACTACGATGGTCAAACTCAAAAGTATTTTTTAGTTAAGCTTAATGACAATAACGATATAAACATTCAAACCAAAGTGCCTGAGTTTTCTAGGTATAAGTTTGTAAAATCTGAAGATATCTATGAGCAAATAAATCACTTTAAAAAACCTGTTTATACTAAAGTTTTGGAATATTTTTCCATGAAAGGATATATTTAATGTTAGTTGTTCAAAAGTTTGGTGGAACAAGCGTTGGAGATTTAGAACGCATAAAAAATGTTGCACAAAAAGTAAAAAAAGCAAAAGAAAAATACGACAAAATAGTAGTTGTAGTATCTGCTATGAGCGGAGAGACAAATAAACTTATAGAATATGGAAACTACTACACAGAATACCCAAATGAAAGAGAAATGGATGTTTTGCTTAGTAGTGGCGAAAGAGTTACTTCTTCGCTTTTAGCTATAGCACTTAATAGCATTGGCGTTAAAGCTATATCTTTAAGTGGTAGAGAAGCTGGTCTTATAACAAACACAGAGCATACAAAAGCAAGAATTCATAAACTAGATGGAACAAGAGTTCAAAAAGAACTTGATAGTGGAAAAGTTGTTGTGGTTGCTGGTTTTCAAGGCGTAAGCACTGAAGGAGAAACTACAACTTTAGGTCGTGGTGGAAGTGACCTTAGTGCTGTAGCACTAGCAGGAGCTTTAAAAGCTGATTTATGCGAAATATATACAGATGTTGACGGAGTTTATACAACAGACCCAAGAATTGAGCCAAGAGCTAGAAAACTTGACTTTATATCTTATGAAGAAATGCTAGAGCTTGCTAGTTTGGGGGCTAAAGTTTTACTTAACCGTAGCGTAGAACTAGCAAAAAAATTAAATGTAAAATTAGTTACTAGAAGTAGCTTTAATGATAATGAAGGAACAATAATTACAAGCGAGGAAAGTATGGAACAAGCAATAGTTAGCGGAATAGCACTTGATAAAAATCAAGCAAGAGTAACACTTAGAAAAATCAACGACAAGCCAGGTATAGCAGCAGATATTTTTGGTCTTTTGGCTAATAAAAATATCAATGTAGATATGATTATTCAAAATGTTGGTCATGATGGAACTACAAATCTAGGTTTTACAGTTCCACAAAATGAACTTAATTTAGCTAAAGAAGTTTTAAATGACTTTTTAGATAGTGGCACAATAGAATCTGATAGCGAGATAGTAAAGGTTTCTATAGTTGGTGTTGGTATGAAATCTCATTCTGGTGTTGCTGCTGCAGCTTTTAAAGCAATGGCAGATGAAAATATCAATATCCAAATGATTTCAACAAGTGAGATAAAAATTTCAATTATCGTTCATGAAAAATACGGCGAACTTGCAGTAAGAGCTTTACATAAAACATATAAGCTAGACCAGGATAAGTAATGGAATTTGCTAGTTTTGTAAAGGAGTATATACGCTCTGGCGATTACTCCATGAACTGGCTAGAAAATGTAAAAAATGAAATAACACCGCTTTTTAAATCAAGACTTAAGTATCTTCTAAATGGTAGCACATTTATAATCATAGCAGATACAAAAAGAACTTGGTTTAAAGAGTATTTTTTAGCAAATATAAACTCAAAAGACACAAGACCTTTTTTACCTTTTGTAAGCATTGATTTTATAGGTATAAATCCAAATGATGATATAGGCTCAACAAACGACCTTTTAAGTCTTATGTTTCCAAATGGATATATATTTTTTTATATAGGGGATAGTTTTGATACAAGACTTAATCTTGTAAAAAGTAAAAATGATAGCTTTATTTGGCTATTTGATGATAATTTAAGCAACAGCCTATATCTTAGCTCAAACGATAATGAAGCAGATATTAAACTTATAACTTTATTTAAACTTTTTGATGCTTGTGTTGATTCTGTTATATTTTCAAGAGTAAATTTATGATAACAAAGCAAAATAAAATCATAATCACACATAATTATGAACATATTATAAATTACTATAAAAACCATTTTAATGGAGATGTGTTTGTATATGAAGATGATGAGCTTTTAATAGACACTTCAAGACAAATAATCCAAAAAGCATACCTAAGTAATGAAAAAGATATGCTTTTTATACTAGCTTACAAAAGCTACAAAATAGAAGCACAAAATGCACTTTTAAAAATCTTTGAAGAATCACCAACGGGTGTAAGTTTTATCATACTAAGTCCTAGTAAAAACATACTGCTTCCAACGATACGCTCTAGATTTATCATAGATAAATACAACGATAAAAAAGAAGATTTTGAACTTGCGTTTAGCTTAGATAATTTTGATTATGAAAAATTTTACAAACTTATAAACACATATAGTTTTTTAGAAAAAAACGAAATATTAGAACTTTTAAAAGCTATATCCAAAAAATACGCCGATAAGCTTTGTTTAAAAGACCTTGAAAGCCTTTTTAATCTTTTTGAATTAGCCAAATTAAATACCAAAAATGAACTTATTTTATCATGTATTGGTTTTATATTTTTAAGGAATAAAATATGAGATTTTATAACATAAACAATAATAGTAATTTCAAAGTTTTATTTGACAATATCAATCCGCACCCATATGCTTTTAGTATGAAAGATAAGGCAAATATACTACTAATTTACATAAAAGGCATAAGCAGTGTGGCGGCAAACATTTTAAAGCAAGACGCACTTAGCATAGGTGCTGATTTACTTACCAATAAAAATGCGATTTTTGGTGGAGAAGAAAAATCAAACGCCCTACTTATCATATCAAAATCACAAGCCAAAAAATTAATCCCAAAGCTAAAACTACAAGATTTTAGACTAAACAAACTTGCTGATTTTTTAAACAAACAGCTTCTTAGCAAATCATACACAAACCCACAAATAATGGGTGTTATAAACCTAACAGACAATAGTTTAAACCCATCAAGCATAGCAAATGATAAAACAATCATTTCTAAAATTGAAGATTTTATACAAAATGGAGCAGATATAATTGACATCGGTGGAGCAAGTTCTAAGCCAAACAGCGTTTATATAGGCAAAGAATACGAGTTTGAAAACATCAAAAATAGCATTGATTTGATATATGAGCATAAACTTTATGAAAAAATAGATTTTAGCCTTGATAGTTTTAACCCTAAATGCGTAGAATACGCATTAGATAAAGGCTTTAAGATAGTAAATGACATAAGTGCAAATATGTCGCTAATTTCTTTAGTTCAAAAATATCATGCAACATATGTTTTAATGCATGCAAGCAACGAATACTTATCATCTTTTTTTGGGAAAAACCATTTTAATGAATACGCCGCATTTAACGGCAATATCTTAGATAAAGTTTATAACTTTTTCAAAGCTCATTTAGAAGTTATTGATTATGATAAAGTTATCCTAGACATTGGTATAGGTTTTGGTAAAAGTATGGGTGAAAATATGCTACTTATAAAACAACTAAGCCATTTTAACTCCTTAAATCTTCCTATTTTAGTCGGTGCAAGTAGAAAAGGAATGATAAATCATTATCACAAAAGCGAAGTAGAGCAAAGACTAGCAGGAACGCTTTTTTTACATCTAAAAGCCATAGAAAATGGTGCAAATATTATAAGAGTTCATGATGTTTATGAACATAAACAACTTTTAGAGCTTTTAAAAGGATATAACGAGGTTGATAATGAGTTATGATGAGTATTTAAAACTAGTAAAATTAGCAAATGATTGGATGTGGGCGTATTATTATGATACACCACTTGCCACTGATAGCGAATATGATGAGCTAATTAGACAAATCAAAGCCTATGAAGAACAAAACAAAGACAAAATAGACCCAAACTCACCTACCCAAAAAGTAGCCCCAACAATTCAAGATGATTTTAAAAAGATAAAACATCAAAAGCGTATGTGGTCTATGGAAGATGTATTTGATGATGCTGAGCTTTTAGCGTGGGTAAACAGAGCTAAAGCACTAGATGAAGAGTTTTTCATAGAGCCAAAGTTTGATGGTGCTAGTTTAAACCTAACCTATGAAAACGGAAAGCTAAAAAGTGCCGCCACAAGAGGAGACGGGGAGATAGGAGAAGATGTAACGCTAAATGCTATGGTAATTGATAGCATACCAAAAACTATCCCTTATCTAGATATGATTGAAATTCGTGGCGAAGTTGTGATTTTTAAAGATGATTTTGAAAAAATCAACCAAAGCAGAAAAGAACAAAACCAAAGCCTTTTTTCAAACCCAAGAAATGCAGCAAGCGGAAGTTTAAGACAACTTGATACATCTATCACAAGACAAAGAAATCTAAAGTTTTTCCCTTGGGGAGTAGGACAAAACAACCTAACATACCAAAAACATAGTGAAGTTATGGAGTTTGTAAGAAGTCTTGGCTTTTTGGTAGATGATTTTTGTCATAAAGCAAAATTTGATGATATAAAAAATCTTTATGAAAGCTTATCAAAACAAAGAGAAAGCAAACCTATGATGCTTGATGGCATGGTGGTTAGAATTGATGATATAAAAAAGTGTGAAGAGCTTGGATACACCGTAAAATTCCCACGCTTTATGGCGGCGTTTAAGTTTAAAGCCATAGAAGCTACCACAAAACTCATAGGGGTAAATATACAAGTAGGAAGAACAGGAGTTTTAACGCCTGTTGGGGTGCTAGAGCCTGTTATGATAGATGGCGTAAGGGTAAGCAATGTAACGCTACACAACTTTGATGAGATACAAAGACTTGAACTTATGATAGGAGATATCGTAGGTGTTGTAAGAAGTGGCGATGTGATACCAAAAATCACAAGCGTTTTTAAAGATAGAAGAGATAGTAACCTAAGCCCTATTTTAAGACCAACAGCATGTGTAAATTGCGGTGAAGAAGTGCTAGATGACGGCACAAGGATAATTTGCCAAAACCTAAAATGTAGCGCTAAAGCTATGCAAAGCATCATTTACTTTGCGTCTAAAAAATGCCTAAACATAGACGGACTTGGAGAAAATATCATCAAGCTTTTATTTAACGAAAACAAAATCAAATCCCCAAAAGATATATTTTCTTTAACTTATGATGATTTTGTAGGGCTTGAAGGCTTTAAAGATAAAAAAATAAATAACATCCTAAGCGCCATACAAGAAGCTAGAAACTCTGAGTTAAGTAGCTTTATAAACGCTCTTGGTTGCGAGCATATAGGCGAAGTAGCAGCTAAAAAAATAGCTAGTAGCTTTGGTTTTGACTGGTTATATAAAACTTATGATGATTTTATAAGCCTTGATGGTTTTGGAGAGCAAATGGCAAAAAGCTTAGTGGAGTTTTGCCATGTAAATAAAGACTTGATTTTAGAGTTTTACGAAGTTTTAAGCCTAACAAACGAAATTACACAGATAAAAGAGCATTTATTTAATGCAAAAACATTTGTCATCACAGGCACACTATCACGCCCAAGAGATGAGTTTGTAAAGCTACTTGAAAGCGTTGGAGCAAAAACTAGCGGTAATGTTAGCAAAAAAACTGATTATTTGCTTTGTGGGGAAGATGCGGGGTCAAAGCTAGAAAAAGCCAAAACTTTAGGCGTAAAAATCCTTAGCGAAGATGAGTTTCAGGCGCTTTATGAGAGCTGATTTATTTGTATCACAAAAACTAAACATTAGTAGAAACAAAGCTAGTGAAATGATAGAAAAAGCTTTGGTTTTAGTGGATAACAAACCCATAAAACCAAGCTTTATCGTTGATGAAAACACAAAGCTTGAAATCATAGGAGAAGTCTATGTTAGCCGAGCCGCCTACAAACTAAAAGGCTTACTTGAAGAATGTAGCTTAAATCTAAAAAACTCAAAATGCCTTGATGTTGGCTCTAGCACAGGTGGGTTTTGTCAAATACTACTTGAAAATGGTGCTTTAAGCGTTGATTGTGTTGATGTTGGCACAGACCAACTTCATCAAAGCCTAAGAAATAATCCTAAGATAAGACTATATGAAAACACAGATATAAGAACTTTTCAAAGCGAGATAGAATATGACTTTGTCTTAGTTGATGTTAGCTTTATATCTATTTATGAGATACTTACGCCGCTTTTAAGCTTTGCTAAAAGCCACCTTATCATACTTTTTAAACCACAATTTGAAGTAGGAAAAGAAGCCAAAAGAGATAAAAAAGGCGTAGTAAAAGATACAAAACTTATAGAAAAAAAGCTTATAAGTTTTGAAAGCTTTATGCTTACACAAAACCTTGATTTAGTGCATAAATCAAAAAGCAAGATTTTAGGGAAGGAAGGCAATGCCGAGTATTTTTTCGTATTTAAATCACGATAAAAGTAGCGTTAGCTCACTTGCGATAGGCTGTTTTGATGCTATGCATTTGGGGCATTTTGAGCTGATAAATGCTTTAAGCACAAATGGGGCACTACTTATCATAGATAAAAACTCATCTTCTCAAATCGTCCCAAATCACATCAAAGAAGAAATCTCACAAAAAAAAGTTTTTTTCATAAACTTTGATGAGATTAAGCATTTAAACGCTAAAGAATTTTTGGATTTTGTTTTAAGTGAGTTTAAAAATATCAAGTTTTTTGTAGCAGGATATGATTTTTGTTTTGGCAAAAACAAACAATGTCTAGCAACAGACATACAAAAACTCTCAAATATCCCAACCAAAATCATACAAGAGTTTAAAATGGGTGAGATTAGCATACACTCAAGCCTTATAAAAACACTTTTAAAGCAAGGCGACATAAAAACAGCAAATCTTTATCTAGGAAGAACATACCTTATAAAAGCAAAGATAATCAAAGGTCAAGGGCTTGGAAAAAGCGATTTTGTCCCTACGATAAACCTTGATGAAGACGGATTTTTCTTACCAAAAGAAGGTGTATATCTTACAAAAACTATGCTAGGTATCAAAATCTACTCAAGCATAAGTTTCATCGGACACCGCTCAACAGACAAAAAACTAGCCATAGAAACTCATATCTTAGATAAAGATATACAAACTATAAACGATGATTGTGCTTGTGTGTATTTTTTAGATTTTATAAGAGCAAATCAAACTTTTGATGATTTTACTAAGCTAAAAGAACAAATTTTACTAGACATACAAACAGCAAAATCTATGCACCAAAAGGATATAAATGGATAAAAGCAATATTGATAAGCATTTTGTAAATCCTATCACAAAGCAATTTGAATTTGATGAAAAAGTAGTAAGGGTTTTTGATGATATGGTGGGGCGTAGCGTGCCTTACTATGATGATAATATAAAGCTTATTTGTGCTATTTTAGATAAGTTTTTAGATAAAAACTCAAAAGTACTAGAGCTTGGCTGTTCTACCGCTAGCACGCTTTTGGCATTATATGAAGCTAATCCAAACTACCAGCTTTTTGGCATAGATAACTCTAGTGCGATGATAGAAAAAGCAAAGCAAAAAAGTGATGATGTGGGTGCTAAGCTAAACCTTGTGTGTGGGGATTTGCTTGAGGCTGATTTTGGTAAAAATGATAGTATAATCTGCACCTATACAATGCAGTTTATAAGACCACTTCAAAGAACAAAACTAGTTCAAAAAATCTA
>CAZYDK010000025.1:0-17170 GCA_964646025.1 uncultured Campylobacteraceae bacterium
CAATAAATAATTTTACAAAACTAAGATACAATTTTCTACCGTATCTTAGTTTTAAGTTTATACAAACTATACAAAGTCAAATATATAAATATAATTTAAAATATATTTTACTGGTATTTTGAATAAATAAAAAGTATTTAGATTTCATTGAGTTAAAACTAGTTGCTCTCCCCTATTTTAATTCTTTCAGACTAATCAAGTGCAAAATTTTATGATTTCATCTGCATTAAAATCTCAAAGAGCTAAAGTCTAACATAGACAAAAAAATAAAATACAAATCATATTGCTGCTAAAACTTAAATTATATTATAAATGAAAAATAACTAAAATAAGAAAGTTTTATATGTCTATAATAATTTATGCATAGATTTTTATTACTTTATCAGCCAAAAACTACTTTTGCAGTATTGCAAAACTTGCGAATAAATAAAATATAACAAATATATTTTAAATAGATTTAGTTTATGCGTAGCAAGAGCACATTTATACATTAATTACTTATTTCAATATTGTTTATATATTAACTAATCTAAAAGCTACTTTTTGTTATATTTTTGTTTGGTTGAATTTATATCATTATTTATCAAGTATCTTAATGCTTCGCTAGCATAATCTAAAAATTCATCAAATTGTTTAAGTTCGTCATCACTAAAATTACCAAGAACAAAATCAACAACACCATATTCTCCACGCCCTATTCCAAGTCTTATACGCTCATAATCATTACCTATATATGAGTCTATTGATTTCAATCCATTATGTCCGCCAGAACTACCACCCTTTTTACATTTTAAGGCACAAAATCCTATCTCAAGCTCATCGTGACAAACTATAATCCTATCCACATCATAAAAATTAACAACTTTTGATACGCTAACACCTGAATTATTCATAAAAGTATGTGGTTTTAAAAGAAGAATACTACCTTTTTTATAAAGCTCTCCATCACACTTTAAGCTTTGCTTTATAAAAGAAGTATCTAAAATTTTATCAATAAGCATAAAACCCGCATTATGGCGGGTTTTATCGTATTTACCCCCTGGGTTTCCAAGCCCTACGACTAAAGTCATATTATCTAGCTTTTTCTACACCCACAACAGCTACACGACCAGCATCAATAATTGTAACACCAGCTGGTACTTTTATATCACGAACTAAAAGCGCATCTCCCACATCAAGATTTGTTACATCTAGCTCAAAGAAATTTGGTAAATTTTCAGCTGTGCATTTTACTTTCAAGCGACGTTTTGATTGAATTAAAACACCTTTATTTTTTAAGCCCTTAGCGCTACCTACAACTTTAACAGGAACCATATAATGGCTTTCAACACCTTTTAAAGCAACCTTTAAATCAACATGCTTTAATTCGCTTGTAACGGGATGTGTTTGATAATCAACCACAACAACATCATAAGTCTTACCATCTACACTAACAGGGAAAATAAGCCCATCTTTTT
Source organism: uncultured Campylobacteraceae bacterium (assembly GCA_964646025.1). GTDB lineage: Bacteria > Campylobacterota > Campylobacteria > Campylobacterales > Campylobacteraceae > Campylobacter_E. The sequence continues at coordinate 1,458 of CAZYDK010000025.1, forward strand.
TACGAACAGCTTTAATAAATTCATTTGTTTTAAAAACCGCATGAACGTTTTCCATGCCTTTAGCGTAAATATTTGCAATTAGCATACCATCTCGTCTTGCAGATTTTGCTGATTTTCTGCCGATACTCTGTCTAATTTGACCTTGTAACATAAAATGTCCTTTCAAATAAAATAAAAGTTTGAATTATATAAAATCAATCTTAGAAAAAAATAATTTAAACAAAATTAAACGCTAAAAGAACGAATTTTTTTCGCAGCATTAATTTTATCCTTATTAGCTCTTTCTATTTCTTCTAATCTCTTTCTTTCTTCTTCTTGGATTATCCTAAGCTTTTCATTTTCTAATTGCTCTTGTCTTTGTTTTTCTCTAACAAGTTCATCAGCTTCCGATTGCAACACAGAGTCTGTAAGCTCTATAGCACCTAATTCTTTTGCTAGGTTTGATGAATTTGTTGCCTTAGAAAGTGCGGCTTCTTTTGAAATCTTATGTTCTTTATAAAACTTAGCAAGCACACTATCAAAATCTTGCATTCCACTTTCAGAATAAGATTTCATTGTATCCAAAATCTCGTTTTCTCTACCTTCTAAAATTCTTGTGCTAATAGCTGCGTTGTTTTGCATAACCTCAATTGCAGCTATACTTTCATTAAGAGTATTTTTCTTTGGAACTAATCTTTGAGATATAATAGCAACAAGTGCTCCAGCAAAACTTGACCTTATACGGTTTTGGTCTGCGGAAGGAAACATACCTAAAATTCTATTTACAGTTTCTTGAGCATCAATTGTATGAAGAGTACTCAAAACTAGGTGTCCTGTTTCTGCGGCATGCAAAGCTATCTCTATTGTTTCAAGGTCCCTCATCTCACCAATTAAAATAATATCTGGGTCTTCACGAAGAGCTGCACGAAGAGCTGATTTAAAATCAAGTGTATCCTGCCCTACTCCCCTTTGATTAATAATACACTTATTGGATTTATATTTAAATTCTATAGGGTCTTCTATTGTTATAATATGTTTTTTATAATGCTTATTTATATGGTCCACCATTGCAGCTAGTGTTGTTGACTTACCGCTACCTGTTGGACCTGTAACCAAAATTAACCCATTATTTATCTTATCTCCACCAACAATGCTTTTTATAACAGGTGGCAAATTTAAATCTTCTATTGTTTTAATATCGCTTGGAATGGCCCTAAAAACAGCACAAGCTCCTTCCATTGTAAAAAATATATTAACCCTAAACGTATAATTATATTTAAAAACATTTCTATTGTTAGTATAAGGGTCATAACTAAAATCAAGACTTTTATATTCGATAAATTTAGGAAAATCACCAGGTTGCATAGCTTTCGCTAAATTTAACATCCAACCTCTATCTTTAATATGCTTTTTTTCATCTACATATTTCTTTAAAATATCCAGCCTTTGATAACAATTTTCATACGATTGTATTTTTGTTTTGATTTTTTCAATAGCTTTTTCTTTGTTTCCACTATCTTCGCCACTTTGAATTTTACTTAAACTTAATCTTGCATCTTTTAAAAAATTTTCAACATTATCTATAGCAAAATCATATAAAGACTCTATATCTTTAGAACCAAGCCTTGCACTAACTTTATACTCTGGTCTTAGATGAAGGTCACTACCACCAAATTCTATCATTAAATTTAACCACTCATCAAGCTCATCTTTGTATTGATTAAATTGAGCAGCGGTAAATTGCTTTTCTTTTAACTTTTCAATTTCTTTTTCTAGTTTTGCTTTATTACTTTCAGTATTTAAACTATCATCTTTTTCTTTTACTTGCTCTTCTTGTAAAAAATCAAAATCGCTATAAATATTGTCCATAAAATTATTCATTACTAAGCCTCTTTATTATTTTAAAGCAGATAAAATTTCTTCAAAAGCTATGCAAAATTGCTCCAAGCCGTCGCTTAATAATTCTTTACATACTTTATCGTATTTATCTGCAGATAAACTAGAATTTACTATCAAATCCGCATTATCTTTAAAAAGTAAATCTAAATTTGGTTTATAAGCATATATACTATCAAGAGGAGCAGTGTTTACGCTATCTGGATAAGCTAAAGCATTTATATAATAATCTTTTGGCAAATCATCACCTTTTACACCAGTGCTTGCAAAAAGTGTTTTGATATTTTTATCAGCATTACCAACTATATAATCATAAGCTAGTTTTGCATTTGCTATGCCAAATTTATTTTTATGTGATATATGATTATTTAAAACCCTATCAAACCTACTAACAAAAACGCTAATAACAGCTTTTGGAGATTTTTGTGCATAAGGTTGTTTTTGTTTAAAAATTTTTAATCCATTATTTAAAGCATCTACGCATTTTTTTGTTTGTTCTAAAGAAAAAATAAGTGTAGCATTAACATTTATACCACTAGCCAAAAGCTCGCTCATAACTTCAAAGCTTTCATTTGTAGCTGGTACTTTCATCATAACATTATCTCTTGAAATTTGACTGTATAATCTTTTTGCTTCAAAAATACTCTCGCTTGTTTTATCGTATAATCTTGGGTCTATTTCCAAGCTAACAAAACCATCATCATCTTTTAGATAATTTAAAGCAAATTTATTTGCAGCATTTTGAATATCTTTTATAGCCAAATGCTCATACAATGCTTTAGCATCTAAATGCTTATTTAATGATATTTCATTTTTATAAGCATTGCTTGTTAAAATAGCATTTTTAAAAATACTTGGATTACTTGTAGCACCATTAATTTTTCCACTTTGAATCAAATCAACAAGCTCTGTTTTAATAAACTCATTTTCAACAAAATCACACCATAGACTAAAACTCATTTTACAACCTTTATAATCTCTTTCATATCCCTAATATCTACGCAAACATCTGCACTTTTTTTAAGTATTTCCTTGGCGCAAAAAGCTATTTTTAATCCACTTTCATCAAACATAGCTAAATCGTTTGCACCATCGCCAACACACATAACTTCTTCTTTTTTAAGACCTAATATTTTTTTAATTTTTGAAAGCATAATACCTTTTGCATCACTAGATAGCATTTGCCCATAAACTTTACCTGTAAGCTTATTGTTATGTGTTTCAAATGTATTTGCAAAGCTTTCATCATAATACAAATATTGCTTAAAATAATCAGTAGCATTATAAAATCCACCGCTAAAAACAATAGATTTTATATTTTTATCATTCAAAAAAGATATTAATTCTTTAGCGCCATCTGTAGGTGTCAAGCTTTGGCAAATTTGATTTACCAAAGCTACATCCATTCCTTTAAGTAAAGAAACTCTTTTTGTTATGCTATCATAAAATGAATAGCCTTCACCCATGGCTTTTTGTGTTATAGCTTTTATTTCATCGCCAACACCATAAGCTTTAGCTATCTCATCTATGGTTTCTTCATTCACTAGCGTGCTATCAAAATCAAACACACAGAGCTTTATCATTAAAAATCTCTTTTTAAAAGAGCATCTACTTTTAGTATTGTTAAAATATTACTATCTCTTTTACCAATACCATAAATCATACCTTTTTCTTTAAGTAAAGTCTCAGGTGGCTGATCAATACGGTTTTTATTTATCTTAATAGCCTCTGTAAGTCTATCTATAACAAAACCTACATTGCCATCTTCACCTTTTAAAACTATATATCTAGTATGAGGTGTCATCTTTGATGAGCCTAAAGAAAACCTATTTGCAAGGTCAATAAGTGGTATAACAGTTCCACGCATATTAAATACGCCTAGCACATACTCAGGCACACTAGGAACTCTAGTATACTCTATAGGCTTGATAATTTCTTGTATATTTAATATAGGAATTGCATACTCTTCTTCCCCAACAATAAATCCAACAAGCTGAATAATTTCATCTTTGGCTTCTTCGCTAGCAAATGGGTCTGCCATTTGCTGTTTTTGTTTGTTTAAAACTTGATTTAATTTATTACTTCCCATGACTTATCCTAGTTTTAAATTTTTTCTAACAACATTTTCCAAATACTCAGGAGAATATGGTTTTGTTATATACTCTGTCATTCCAACTTCAACGCCACGAAGCCTGTCTGACTTACTAGTTCTACTTGTAACAGCTATTAAAGGTAGATTTCTATATTTTGAGTATTTTCTAATCTCTCCAGCTAAAGTATAGCCATCCATTCTTGGCATCTCAATATCAATAAGTATAGCATCATACTGTCTATCATTACCTTTTATCATACCAAGAGCTTCTACACCATTTGTAGCTTCAAACACTTGCACTCCAAGTGGCTCAAGAGATTTTTGCATAATAGTTCTATCCATTTTTGAATCATCAACTATTAATACATTATAATCACTTGGCTTTTCTTTTTTCGTAGAATTGCTACTTTGAACCGCTGCTTTAATGTCTACTTTTATATCTTTAGCCATATCCATCATAGCGCCAACATCTATAATAAGAGTTACTTTACCATCACCGCGTATTGTTGCACCTGCTATACCTGTAATATTTTGCAAATAATAGCCCATTGATTTAATAACAACTTCTTCCTGACCTATCAATGTATCAACAATAATACCAAGCTTACTCTCAGCAACACCAACCACAACAACATATGTTTGCTCATTGTCTTCAAGTACTTGTTTTACACCAAACAAATCGCTAAGTCTTACTAGTGATAATACTTCATCACGAAGCCTTAAAACATTTTTACCTTCAATAGTATAAATATCATCAAATGGCACACGCACTGTCTCTAAAACGCTCGCTAGTGGTATAGCATAATACTCTTCTTGAGTACCAACAAGCAAAGACTGAATAATAGCTAGCGTTAAAGGTATTTTAAGTTTAATAACAGTTCCTTTTCCAAGCTCGCTATCAACCTCTATAATACCATTAAGTTTTTCAATGTTTGTCTTAACAACATCCATTCCAACACCACGACCGCTAACGCTTGTTACTTGTTTTGCTGTAGAAAAACCAGGTTTAAATATAAGACCAAATGCTTCCTTATCGCTCATACTATCAGCTTCACGCTCACTAATAACACCCTTTTCAATAGACTTTGCCTTAAGCATATCAGGGTCTAAACCTTTACCATCATCTGCAATTTCTATTACTATATGATTACCTTCATTATATGCTTTAAGATTTATGGTTCCTTTTTCAGGCTTGCCAGCTGCTAAACGGTCTGCAGTGCTTTCTATACCATGGTCACAACTATTTCTAATCATATGCATAATAGGGTCGCCTATTTCTTCAACAATTGACTTATCAAGCTCTGTTTCTTCACCTGATATTTCAAGGTCCATACTCTTTCCAAGCTCACGGCTTAAGTCTCTTACAACCCTTGGGAATTTGTTAAAAACTTTTGCGATAGGCTGCATTCTTGTTTTCATAACAGCAAGTTGAATATCTGTTGTAACTATACTTAAAGAACCAACTACTTGATTAAGTTCTTCTAAGAACTTTTCTCCATCGTATCTTTCTTCTATATCATCATATACTTTTACTATTCTGTTTTTGCTTAAAACAAGCTCACCTATAAGGTTCATTAAATGGTCAAGCCTTTTTACTTCCACACGGATTGTTTGATCCATATTTGAAGCACCACCTTTATTATCTGCAACAGCTTTTGTTTCTTGTTTATCGGATTTTGAAGGGGTTGAACTACTTGCAGCAGGTTTTGGAGCAACAGGCTTTGGAGCTGGTGCAGTTGGAGCTTGTGCTACAGGTGTTTGTTTTTTAGCTTCGCGTCTTGCTTGATCTTCTGCTTTTCTAGCTTTCAAAAGTCTTGCTATCTCAGCTTCAACTTCATCTTCACTTAGGCTATTTACATCAATATCTGGTTCATTTGCTTCTTGCTCTATTTTTTCTTCTATTTGCTCCTCTATTGTTTTTGCACTCTCTACTACCTTAACTTCAGAAACTTCTCTTCCTTCTGATATAGCAGTAAGTTTTACGCAAATTGGCTCTATATCCATACCTATAGCCGTATCATTACCATTATCTTTTATGCAATGAAGCAATGTTTTCATCATATCTATTGATTGTAAAACAACATCCATTATATCTGGAGTTATTTTTAAATCACCATGTCTTGCTTTATTAAGCACATCTTCCATATGGTGAGTTAATTTTGTCAAAACATCAAAATTTAAAAAGCTAGAACTTCCTTTTACAGTATGAGCTACACGGAAAATTCTATTTAAAAGCTCTAAATCTTCTGGATTGCTTTCAAGCTCAACCAAATCATGGTCAATTTGCTCTATTAACTCAAAAGCTTCAACTAAGAAGTCTTCTAATATCTCTTGCATATCTTCCATATTACTCTCCTAGTCTTTTTTAATGTTCGCTTCAATTACGCGAGACACTTCTTTATAAAATACATTAGCATCAAATTTAGTTAAAAATGCTTCTCCACCAACTTCTTCACTCTTAAGATTTGAAAACTCATTGCTAAGTGAAGAGTTAAATATAATTGGAATTTTATTAAATCTTGGGTCTTCTTTAACATTTGTAGCAAAATGAAATCCATCCATTTGTGGCATTTCAACATCACTAATAATAATTTTAAGTTGTTTTGTTAAATCTGTCTCGTATGTTGCATAAAGCTCGTTAAGTTTTTCAAGACCATCTTTACCGTCTTTTGCTTCTACAACTTTCATACCCATTTTAATCAATGCGTCTTTTACAAGTTTTCTAGCTGTCATACTATCATCAAGTATAAGAGCTATTCCTGATATATGCTTTATCTCTTTTTCATCAACATCAATTTTTGGAGCATAAATTCCAAGCTCTTCAACAACACTTTCAAGGTCAAGTATTAGTAAAACATCATCATTTTCTATCCTTGTAACACCTGTTATTTTACTCTTGTCAAAACTGCCGCCATTTGATGAAAAACTTGCAGGTTCAATATCTTTCCAGCTAATTCTTCTAATTCTTTTTGCTTCATGCACTATAAAACCAATCAAAATATCACTAAACTCAGCGATAATTACGCGAGGCTTTAAAGTTATATCTTTTGGCTCAATTATTTGCATCCACTTAGCAAGGTTGATAACAGGTATAACAACACCACGAAGGTCAAAAATACCTTCTATATACTCAGGCACTCCTGGAAGTTCTGTTAGGTTAGGAATTTTTATAATCTCCTTTACCTTAGCAACGTTTACTCCATAAATACCTTCATACACCTTATTATCTCCACCCTGTTTGAAGATTCTAAAATCCACAAGTTCCATTTCATTAGAACCAGTTTTTAAGACATTATCATCAAACATCTTTACTCCTTAAGGCTCTTTTTTATTAAATTAAATTTTTTCAAATTTGCTTGACATTCTACAATAAAATACCTTTTCTTTTGTGCAAAACTCTCAAGGTTAAAATATTTTCCATTTTCCCATTCAAAAAATACCCCTTGATGATAATGCCCTTCTATCACAATATCAGCCTCAAACCTTTTAAATCTAGGCTTTGCAATGTCTTCAAAATTATCAATATGATAAAAAAGATTTTTAGCATTTTGGTTTTTTAAAATCCTTGAAGATATATAAGAATTTGTTTTTTCATTTACCATATTTAGCAATTTGATTAACCATTTTTGCCTTAAAAACCTAAGACAAAAACCTAAAAACTTTGGCAAAAATATATCCCCATGAGCTATTTTTAAGATTGTTTTTTCATCATAAACAAACGAAATTTGCATAGGTTGATTTTCTATAGGAACAACTATCACATCAGTAAAAAGACTTTTAAGATTAAAGTCATGATTACCTTCAAGATATATTATTTGCATTGTTTTAGCTAATTTTTCAAGCTTTTGTATATATTTATAGGCAAAATCTTCACTTTGCTTAACACCACCAACAAGCAAATCAAATATATCCCCCATTAAAAAAAGCTGCTTACACTCTATCTTGCCATTTTCAATCTCGCATAAAAAATCCCAAAAACCATTTCTAGTAGTGCCATTTTCATGTGCGTCAGCTATAAAAATAGCACCATTTTGAAGCTTTAGCTCCACACTCTACCCCCTAAACAAACGAAATTCATAGCAAAAAGCCAAATTTCGTTTGTTTAATCAAACTTTAGCGGTGTATATGTAATACTATCAATCTCAAATTCAGCCTTACCACGAGGAAGTATCACTTCAAAAACATCTCCTTCTTTTTTTCCAAGCATAGCTTTTGCTATCGGAGATGATACAGATATATATCCTTTATCTAAATCCGCCTCTGGAGTACCAACTAAAGTATATTTGCTCTCAGTATCATCATCGCAGTTTATGATAATAACGGTTGAGCCAAATTTCACACTATCATGAGAATAAGACGCTGGGTCAATCACAACAGAGCGTGATAAAATATCTTTAATCTCTGCTATCCTACCTTCTATAAAACTTTGTTTTTCTCTAGCAGCGTGATATTCTGCGTTTTCTTTCAAATCTCCCTGCTCTCTAGCAACATCAATCTCTTTTACCACAGCTGGGCGTTCTATCTCTACTAAGTTTTTAAGTTCATTTTCTAATTTTTCATATCCATATGCACTCATTGCTTCTTTCATTTTTCTTCCTTTATAAGTTTTGCTATTTGTTTTGATGGGTCTTTATCAAAAAGACTTTGTAGTTTCAAAGAATTAGCCTTAAATATATCAAAATTATAATTTAAATAAGCTTTATAAAGCTCATCTTTATTTGCCATATCTTGTATAAATTCATCGTGAAATTTTCCCAAATCAAGATTATCAAAGATGATATTACAAAGCCCGATATATTTTATCTTCACAAACATTTTAGCTATAAAATAATCAAATGTTTTAGCCTTATAACAAAGCACAAAAGGAGCACCTATAAGCCCCGCTTCCAAAGTAGCGGTGCCTGAGCAAATAAAAGCAAAATGACATTTACTAAGCGCTTCTTTAGAATCATAGCAAATCTCAAAATCACTTATATCTCCATAAATTTCGTTTGTTTGTTCTTTTAAAAATGGAGGAATTACTAAAACATTTTTTACGCTATCATCATTTTGCTTTATCATTTTAGCAAGAGATTTAAACTCACCCATAAGCCTACTTATCTCGCCTTTTCTTGAACCTGGCATATAAAGTATAATTTTATCTTCGCTTTGTTTTTTAAGACCTATAAGATGATAAAGTGGCGAACCAAAAAACTTTGAGGTTTTAAAATATTTATACTCAAATGGGAGTATTGATACAAGCTCATCACAAAGCCCTTCTACAACTTTTATCCTACCACTTTTCCAAGCCCAAACTTGTGGCAATATAAAGTAAATTATCCTACCTTTATAGCCACTTTTTCGCAAAGCTTTTGCAAAAGGTATATTAAAAGCTGGGCTATCTATCATAAAAATAGTATCTATATCTTTTGCCATTAAAACAAGCTCTTTTATAGCTTTTTTAGCTTTTAAAACAAGCGGTAAAACTTCAAAAAAACCCATAGCATTAAACTCTAAAAAATCATACAAAGGCTTATTTTTATGGATATTTTTATCATATATCCCATACAAATCAACATTATCTAAATGCTCTAAAATCCTAGCAAAATGCATATTTGCAGACTTTTCTAATGCTGTTACTAAAAGCTTCATTATTTTTTCCTAAGATAATTTATACACAAACTAGCAAGATTTAGCCCAAAACTAGCAGTAACAGGCATAAAACTACCAAGTGAGCTACATGCTGGACTTTCATCTGAAAAAACCATTTTAAACTTACCTCTAAAATCCCTTTTTTTAAGCTCAAGCTTAAATTTTTTACAAAGTGCGTCGCCGTAGGTTTTGTCATAATCAGCTATTTTTATCTTAGATATATCAAGTCTTTTTGCCCCACCACCGCTACTAAAAAACTTAATTTTATTAAAATGAGTAAAAAAAGCAAGTTCCACCTTAGCATCAATATCATCAACACAATCAATTATCACTTCATATTTTTGAAATTCATCTTTGTGTTTTTGTAAAAAATCTTTTGTGATTTTTTCACTATAACACTTCACGCCATAAAAACTAGCAAAAACTTCAGCTTTTTTAAGTCCTATATTTTGGCTATGGAGTTGGCGGTTTTGATTACTTAGCTCAAAGCTATCAAAATCTATCCCATTTACATCAACTCCGTTTTTATAAAGTGCGTCAAAACACATACCACCAACACCACCAAGCCCACAAACCAAAACTTTTTTACCAAAAATTTTATCAAAATCATCACCAAAAATAAGCTTAACCCTATCAAATCTAGCGTTATTTACATCTTGCATAAAATACCTTTAAATTTCGTTTGTTTGATTAAAAACCGCGTAAGTCATATATGTGTAAAGCACCATAAAAATCATCATTATCATCAAGCACTATTAAAACGCTTATTTTATAATTGTTTATGATGTTTAACGCATCACTTGCAAGCTCGTTTTTGTTTATGGTTTTGATTTTTTTACTAGCAAAATCAAATGCAAGATTATCAAGATTAAAATTATTTTGCTCTAGTATTCTTCTTATATCCCCATCACTTAAATACCCAACAACTTTTTTATCTTCCAAAAACACAGCACAACCAAGCCCACCTTTTGATATAGTATAAATAGCATCTTTTAGAGTGCTTGAAGTGTTTAAAATTGGCATATTTGAAGTTCTTGCTAAATCACTAACCTTTACAAAAAGTTTTTTACCTAAACTTCCACCTGGATGAAACCTCGCAAAATCTCTTTCGCTAAAACCTCTTTTTTCCATCAAACATGCAACCAAAGCGTCCCCAAGAGCTAAAGTAAGAGTTGTTGAGCTAGTTGGTGCTGCCACTTTTTCGTATGCTTCATGCTTTATGCTTATATCCAAATTACACTCAGAAAATCTAGCAAGAGGGCTATTTTGTGATGATAAACTAACGATTTTTGATGATATTTTTTTAAGATGACTTAAAACACAAAGTATTTCATCACTTTTGCCACTATAGCTTATGATAAAACACACATCATCTTTTTCAATCATACCAAAATCACCATGCATAAGCTCAGTTGCATGTATAAAAAACGACGCACTGCCAGTGCTAGCTAAACTAGCGGCTATTTTTTTACCTATATGAGCACTTTTTCCAACTCCTATTAAGATAATTTTACCCTTACATGAATACAAAATATCAAGCATTTTTAAAAACTCTTGTTTATACTCACTATCGTTTTCTAGCTTTAAAACAGCGTTTTGTAGCTCATAAATTTCGTTTGTTAGGGTTGTTTTAGCTAGATTTATCATATCAGTCATTTTCAGCCTTTATAATTCTTTCATACTCTTGCTTTAAAATATCATTATTTATACCAAAATTATCTAACTCGTCTATTAAGTTTTTACTATATTTTCTAACATTTTCCCCCATAACTTCCATAGCTCCATAAACATTAAAGAGCCAAATTTTATGAGCTTGTGTCCATTTTATAAGTTTTTTTAGTCTATCTTCTTCGCTATTTACACTCATGGCAACAATCTTTGCAAGGTCTAGCTCAAAACTTATAAGTCTAGGCTGAAGTAATTCCATGTAGTATTTACAAAACTCATCACTTTCTACCACAAGCTTAACCTCTTCTATCTTTTCATTGAGTTTTATAAGCTCATTAGAGTTTACACTTTTTTCATTTTTATCTATTTTTTCACATTTTTTCGCTACTTCTAAAAAGCATTCTCTAAAAAGCTTGAATGTTTTTTCTTCATATTTATAAAGATTTTCTATATGAGATTTGATTTTTAAAAGCTCATTTTTTACGCTTTCATCATTTGGTTTTTGGATATTTATAATTTGCTTTGCATTATCATCTTTGATTTTTTCTAAAAACTCTTTAAATGGTATATGCTTACAACCTTCTATCCAGGCTCCACCTTCTGTGCAGTTATAATAATCTCTGTCTTGATAAAAAAGCATTAGTTTTTGAAACTGAGACCTAAACATCTCCCAAACAAACATTGTAGGAACGCTATCTTCATACCAACCTTTTACAATGATAGAATAATCACATCTTTTTGATTGCTCATCCTCGCCATATAAATGCCCTTTAGCATGACTTTTACCATCTTTGCCAAAAGCTAAATCTTGCCCTATGAAAACAATATTTTCACACTTTAATTTCAAAGCTAATTCTAAAGCTATGTTTGCAGAACTCATCCCATAACCCATATATCCTCTATCATTAAGCTCAAAACCTATCTCAAAAGAAACCGGCTTTAAGCAAAAACAAAGATTATTATATGGGTTTTTAAGAATATTATTTGCTGTTTTTTCATGAGTTAATGCTAACACAACCATATAAGCATTTTTTAATTTATCACCCATATCAAAATTAAAAAACTCAGACGTAGCCTCAACTCTTTCAAGACTTGTTACAAAATCTGGAATAATGTCATTTTGCAAAAGTATCTTAAGACTTGCATCAACACTAATTATATAAAACTTATCCTGATTTTGTTTAAGTAGCTCTAGTTGCTTACTAAGACTAGGTCCGGTTGATACTATAATTGCGTTTTTACATTTATCTTTTTTTGCATTTATAAGCTCTTCAAATTTATAGCTTTTAGCTATATTTGGAAGTTGTATCATAAAATTTTGTATTCCAATAAGTGCATCTGTAGCATCATTACCATTTGCAGCGACTAGCTTTGAAAACTCATCTGTGATTTTTTGATTTATAAGCTTTATATTATCAACATAATCATTATAAAAATCACTATAAATTAGCATATCATAAAGCTTGATTTGAGATTTTACATCATCTTCATTATAAAGCTTATGTATATCTGCTTGCGTGATAGAGCTATCATAAAAAGCAATTTTTCCGCTAAATATATCTTTATAAAACTCATTAAGATTAAAGGCTATATATAAAAGATTGATATCATCTTCAAAAATTACAAGCTTTTTAACACTTTGTGGTAAAAACTTATATATATCTCCAAGTCCAACACCATAAAAATATAAAACTTGATATCTATTATAATCTTTATTAAACCTATCTTGCCAATACTTTTGATGCTCTTTTATATCTTTTAAAACATATTTTAAACTTTTAGAATCAATTGCATTAAAAAATCCATCATTTGACTGAAAAATCTCATAATCCCCTTGAGAGCTATAAGCAAGTTTAACCCCTAAAGCCGGATTTATCTCAAGCAAAGCCAAAAGATTTTTAGCATATATATCTAAATTTTTATGATTTTTAATAAATTCTTCATATTTACTTTTACTAAGTGGCTTAGCAAAAGAATAAGTATCATTTAATATGATTTTTTTAATCTCTTCAACTTTTTCATAAAGTTTAGTTTTCATCTTAAAGCCTTTAAACAAAATTTTCTAATGATAATTAAATTTGCTTTTGATATACTTTTATCATATAAAAATCCATATAAAAAGAAGAAAAATTGCAAAAAGATTTGATTTTAGCCATAGAAAGCTCATGCGATGATAGCTCAATCGCCATAATTGATAAAAAAATGAATGTTTTATTTTATGACAAGATAGTTCAAGAACACTCCATATATGGCGGAGTTTTGCCTGAACTTGCCGCAAGACTTCACACAAAAGCTTTGCCAGATATTTTAGAAAAAACAAAAGAGTTTTTAAAAGACATTGATTTTATAGCAGTTACTACTCACCCAGGACTTAGCGTTTCGCTAAATCCTGGCATAATGATGGCAAATGCCCTTGGGCTTAGTTTAGGAGTAAAAGTTTATGGAATAAACCATCTTTTAGGGCATATATACTCGCTATTTTTAGACAAAAATGCCCTACCTTGTCATGTGTTACTTTTAAGCGGTGGGCATAGTATGGTGATAGAATTTGACCCACAAAAAACCTTAGAACCACAAGAAGAACAAAACCTAAGACAAAAAAACGAAAATTATCTAACCCACAAAAATATAAAAAGCGCATACGCAAAAGTTTTACTTAGCACAAAAGATGATAGCTTTGGGGAAAGTTTTGACAAACTTTGTAAAATGCTAGACCTTGGATATCCAGGTGGTGCTATGATAGAAGCTTTAGCAAAATACGGCAAAAATTCATATCATTTTTCTTTACCACTAAATGATAAAAATAGGCTTGAGTATAGCTACTCAGGCATTAAAAATATGGCTAGAGAATACTTTTTAAAACTAGATTTAAATGATGATGATTTTAAAAACTTAAAAGCTTTTTCACAAAGTTTTGATAAAAAGTTTTTAAATGATAAAGTTGGGGAAGTTTGTAACCTTTGTGCAAGTTTTCAAAACATAGCCATAGCCCACGCTATAAACAAGTATTCTTTATGTATAGAAAATGCAAGTTCGCTTGGAATTGTAGGTGGTGCTAGTGCTAATTTAAGCTTAAGAGAGCAAGTTTTAAACATATCAGATAAAAAACAAATCCCACTTTATCTTGCACCGCTTAAGTATTGTTCTGATAATGCTTTGATGATAGCAAGAGCTGCACTTGGAGCAAAGCTAGGTATCTAATGGAACTACTAGATAAGATTTTTAAAAATGGGCTTTATTTTTTAGACAAATACCACAACGATAAAGCTTTCAATGCTCTTGTTTATGAGAAAATAAACACAAGTTTTAAATGGAAAAAAGATACAAAAAGCAAGATTTTTATGCCTAAAAAACTTGATTTAGATGAGCTTTTAAAAGACGCTTTTAAAAAATCAGCTCTTGCAAGAAAAGCCATACTAAATACCAAAAATCCAAATATCTACACCAAAGATGACGGCTCAAAAGTAACCGATGCGGACTTTAATTCAAACAAAGAGCTGTTAAGATTAAAGCATTTTGCAGTTGTTAGCGAAGAAAACATAAGCTTGTATTTTAAAAATGACAAACTTGATTTACCTGATATTTTTTGGCTTATTGACCCGCTTGATGGAACTAGTGGCTACATAAAAGATAGAGATAATTTTTGTATATGTGTAGCACTAGTGTATAAAAAACGCCCTATTTTAGGGCTTATTTATGATGTAATGAAAGATTTATGCGTGTATGCTAGCATAAGCTCGCCACTTTTTGTATATCAAAATGAAAATATAAAAACATTTGAAAATAAATTTTTAAAACCACTTTATAAACACCCAAAAACAGACGCCTTAAACGAAAAAATATTTCTTATCTCAAGTAGAAAATCAAACTCTAGCGAGTATTTTATAAACAAGGGTTTAAAATATGAATCACAAGGAAGTGCGATAAAGTTTATAAGACTTGCACTATCAAAAAACCATGCGTTTTTTAGAAATGAAAGCCTTAGTTTTTGGGATTTGTGTGCGGGGGAATTTTTGGTTTTTGCTAGTGGCGGTGCTATGTTTTGCGATAACGGATATATGATTTACGATAAAATCAAAATGCCTAATTTTTGTGCTTTTGATAAGTCGTGGGTTAATTAAATTTGCTTGATTTGGATTTTATCTAGTTTAAAAACATTGTTTTTTAATATTGCGGTTTTAGATTTTGATAAAATTGTTTTAAGCAAGCTAAACTAAAGTGCTAAGATAATGGCAACTATATCGCATTGAACGCTTTTTATGAGTAAATTTCGTTTGTTTATAGATTTTACGGCTTTTTAAATATACTTACACCAGTTGTTGATACCGCCATAGCTTTACAAATTAATCATCTTAAGCAAAATATCTAGTCAAACAAACGAAATTAAAAAAACCATAGCTAGTCAAAACCAACCAAATACACAAATTTAACACAATCGCCACAGCAT
>CAZYDK010000026.1:0-2493 GCA_964646025.1 uncultured Campylobacteraceae bacterium
AGTGTATAATACATCCGTATAGCATGCTTTTGGTGTAGTTTCTCCTGATATTGGTTCATCTGTACTCAAACCACTATCAATTACACTACAACCGCCACGATTTGCTGTGATTTTTTTGATTTCCAAATCATCTTTAGCAGTTAAGGTTAAATATTCCATCTTAGCCCCTAATCTATTTTTCGATTTTTTAATACTAAACTTAAATGTATCTTTGCTTAGCTCTTTGTTTTCACTAGAACAAGCACTCATAAGTAATGCCGCAGCACAAAATAAACTAGTTGTTAATATTTTTTTCATTTAATTCTCCTTGAATTTGTTATTAGGTATGTTATACCTAGTGTTATCATAAATGTTATTGCAAAAGCTATGATATAAGATATGATATATCTATCTGTTAAGCTAAAAAACCTTGCCACTTCATACATATTTAAACGATAATCCCTTTCTATGCTACCGCCCGCCCATATGATAAAAATAATCGGAGCTATAAGATAGCCACCTACAATGCCACCTACAATACCCGCTATACCGCTAATAATAAGTGTTTTGATATTGTTCATTTTTGCCTTTCAAATGATTTTAATTTATATTGTTTTGATATTTCGCATATAAAACCTTGTAAAATCAGCACAATAGCTTTAGCCTTCTATAGCTTTTAATATTTTTTGATAATTATCATTTTGCACGGCTTTATATACAAAAAACAAATCTACTAGCACATAAATATAAAGTGCCCATAAAATAAGTATCCCTATAAAAAGAAAAATTGTAAGCACGCCAACTAGCCAAATAACAAGCTTTAAAACCCCTAATTTTATGTTGCCTTGATAAAATCTATCAACGCCAAATATACCAAAAACAATCCCTAAAACAACAGCTATAAGAGGGTTTTTAAATGGGATTAAAGATAGGTTGTTGAACTTTTTTTCATCTATGTTGTCTAGCTTATCATTTATCATAAGCTTTTGTTCGGTAGAGATTTTTCCACCAAGTAGCATTAAAAAAAGATTTTTGTTCATGTTTTACTCCTTATTTAGATTAATTTAGATTTTTAAATCTTTAAACAAAAGTTTTTTTTGCGAAATATCATAAGCGGAGTAATTTTACCCCCCCCCATAAATCCTAGCTTAAAAATTTATAAAACAATGATTTATTTGTCTTTATATGTGTTTGTTTTTAAAAGGGTTTGGGTTTTTATGGGATTTTTTGGGTTTTATGTTGGTTTTTGGTTTTGGGTAAAAATTTCGTTTGTTTGGGGCTTTTGTGGTAGTTTTTGTTTGGGTTTGGTGATAAGATTTTTAAGGTTTAATTGCGATTAATGTGATAGAGCATTTTGGTGCTAAAAGGGGCGAGTGGCAGTTGAGGCCCTCCCTTTTAGCTTTTTAACTATCTAAAACTTATAAATATAATCCAAACAAACGAAATTTAACGATGATTTATAAATTTCGTTTGTTTGGTTGGCTAAAAACTATATCTTAAAGTAGCGTTTATTTGGTGGTTGATTTTTAAATCCCCGCCAAAACTTCTTTCATACTCAAAGTTAAGTCTTGTGTTTTTATCAAAATACACATTAGTTCCGATATTTGCAAAACCTCTTTTGTATTTATCGCCACTTATGATTTCTTCTTTTTGGCTTAGATTTGATTTTAGTAAAATATCGCTTGATTTGTTTAAATCCATAGCGTATCCAAGCCCCATTCTAAGGGTTGTTTGTTCGTTTAGATGATATCCGCCAAAAACACTAGCTTTTGTGTGAAATCTTAGTTTGTTATCTGATGTGATGTCGGCTATTTTGCTACGCAAGTTCATTTTAGGCTCATACGCTACAATCAAACTCGCACTAGGTTCAACATAAAAATCACACTCATCAAACCTTTTTCCAAACTCAATACTACCTAAAGCTCCGATTTTGTTGCTTTTTAGCTCATCTAAAAACATATCGTGATTAAATTTGGTGCTGTAGTTGCTAGCTCTTATCAAAGCGTCTATAAAATACCCATTATCAAAAAACATAGATGAGTATATGCCAAAGCCTAGATTTGTGGATTTGCTTGTTTTGTTTTCATCTTCTGCATTTGAAGCATTTATCATAAATCCTGTGAAATGCTCGCCATTGTTTAGGTTGATTTTTTTATCAGCTCCTACTTGAACTTCATTTTGTGATAATTTGTAGCCATTTAGCTCTGCTTTTGTCATCTCAAATCTAGCCCAAACTCCATAATCATTTTGTAAATTTCTTAAATCTCCCATTCTTTTGTTTAGGTTGTTCCATTCAAAAATATGAGAAAAAGATATGCTAGAACCTAAGCTTTTAACCTCTGCTACCGCTTTTTTGTTGATTGTTACTTGTTGTATCAAGTCATCTACTATTGCCACTGCTTGTGCTTCTTGTTTGTTTAGGTTTAAAGTGTTTGGATTTGTGTTTTCATTTAAATGATTATTAGAATTAGCATTGCCATTATTTGAGCTACCATTGCCTAAATCAGTGTTATC
>CAZYDK010000026.1:2593-16318 GCA_964646025.1 uncultured Campylobacteraceae bacterium
CCACCTAAATTATTTGAACCGCTATTGCCTTGATTTGTATTTTCGTTTGGATTATTGGTAGAGCTACTTTCTGTGTTTTCGTTTGAGCCACTACTAACATTAGGTTCGCTTGTTGGTGCTTGTGTGTTTTTGCTCACAATATCAGCACTTGCTAGTTTTTCAATCAAAGTAGCGTTAATTTCTTTATCTACTCCATTTATATAATTTACAAAAGAACCGGTTCCACCATTTGTTTTGTTTGCTATATCTGTGATGTTATCTTCTGTTATTTTATTGTTATCCTTAAAGTTTATACTTGATATATCAGTGTTTGCTTCATTTTTATCAAGTGCATAAACTAAGTAGCCGTTTATTTCACCCTTTGCCATGTATTTTGGGTTAAGTTCATATAAATCTATGCCTTCAAGTGCTTGATATTTGGTGATAAAAGTGTTTATGTCCGCTGTGCCTTTTTTAAGCACCGCTAAAGGTAGGTTTGCGATTTTGTCTTTTTGTAATTTTCCGCTACTTACAATCCCTAAAAGCGATATAGTGTTATTTGCTCCATTTGTGCTAGTTTTTGAAATGATTGCACCTGTGTAGGTATCATCGCTACCGCCTAAGATGAAGTTTGAATTATCTGCTGTGAGATTATCTGTGCTAAAACGCCTTGCAAAAGTTGAATTAAAACTTGTGATTGTTTTAGAGTTTATTTTGCCTGTAAAAATGGTGTTTGCGGCTTGTAGTGTTTGTGTATCAACATTAAAGTTCATTATCATTTTGCTTGTAGCGTCAAAAGTAGCGTCTGTTGTGGTTATTTTATCTACTAGTAAAGCATTTTTATTTTTTATATCTTTTGCTGTAAGCGTTTTGGCACTTATAGATGAAACATTTGTTAAATTTGAATTTGTAAGGCTTAGCTTATTTGCAAAAATTTCTCCATTAAATGTAGAGCCATTATCTATGATGTTAGCTTTTGTAGTGCTGTTTGTAGCACCTATGTTGTATGTTGATTTTGTTGTGTTAATTGTGCCTGTTGTGTTTATTGAGCCACTTTCAAAGGTGCTTAATGTATCTTTGATTGTAGAACCATCGCTTATGTTTGTAATCACACTTTCTTCTACATTACTAGCGGTTGAGCCTTCGGTTAAATTTAAATTAACATATTTTATCACTCCGCTTATATTTGTATTGTTTTCTAAGTTTAATGATGTATATGTGTTGCCATTTAAAGCACCGCTTATGCTCACTGGTGAGTTATCTATGCTACTTAGTGTTGAGCTTTGGTTGATATAAATTTTATCAAGCTCTATCCTTGAGCCTTCTTTAGCTTCTATTTTGCCTACATATATATTTGTGCCACTTAAGGTTGAGTTTGTCATATCAAGCGAGTTTAGTCTGTTTTCAAGGCTAGTTGCGTTACCACTAAATGTAAGCATAGAGCCATTTAGGGCAAATATATCTACATTTGTTGAGATAGAATTATCCAAAAACCTAACTTCTGCATTTTCTCTTATTGTTATTATTGCATTTTGTGCTACTGATGATATCGTGTTTTGAGTATTGTTGCTTGTTATGTCATCTCCATTTGTTAAATCTAAATTTTGTCCGCTTTTAGCATAGCAAATGGTCGCTACCAAAATTGATATTTTTAAAAATTTATTTATTTTCATAATTAGTTTATCCTTTTAAAAAAAGTTTATATTTATACTTTAAAAAAATAAAATTTTTATTAATTAAAATCAACTTTTTATGATGTGGCTAGAGTTTGTAAGAAATTAAAATGATTGTTTATATGATTTGAAATTACAACGAAGCTAAACAAACGAAATTTAATGATGATTTATAAATTTCGTTTGTTTTTTGGTTTATTTACCGTATACCCTTACACAGCCTTTTCCTGCTTCTTTAGCAGCATATACGGCTTCATCTGCTTTTTTTATAAGCTCTTGTGGAGTGTGTGTAGTTTGTGGGTCATAATAAGCTACCCCTATACTAGAGCTACCATACCATATATCATTTGGACCATCTCCTACTTTCACTTTCATTGCTTTTATGTTTTTAAGTAGGTTGTTTGCTACTGTTACTCCACCGTTTTCATCAGCATTAGGACAAACTACAAAAAACTCATCTCCACCAAGTCTTGCTACTATATCATCTGTTCTTATGTTTTCACGCACAACACGAGTAAATTCTCTTAAAACCTTATCGCCCATATCATGACCATAAGTATCATTTACTTCTTTGAACTTATCAAGGTCTAGCATAATTCCGCACATATCAAGTTCTCCTTCTTGACAGCGTTTAGCAAAAATGCTTATAACTTCCATTAGGTGGCGTCTGTTTGGAACACCTGTTAGTTGGTCAGCAAAAGCTAGAATTCTTAGCTTTTTATTTGCTTCTAAAACTTCTTGAGTTCTATTTTCTATCTCTTTTTCTAGCCCTTCGTTTAGGTCTAGTAGTTCTGCATTTCTTTTTGAAAGAACTTTCATAAGTCCGTTTAGGGATTTTACAAGTGGTGCTGTTTGATTATCAACAGCTTCCATTACTGTTTCATACGCTTTTTTAGGGCTAACACCTCTGTTTATAAGGTTGATTTGTCTTGACATATTTTGGTCTTGACCTAGTATGTGAAAAGCAAGCCATGATACTAAAAAGTCAAGTATATTTCTTACTTTATCTTCATTCATTTCATAATCTAAGTCTTTTTTTAGATTTGTTACTTCTCTTAAAAAAGTTCTATGATTTCTAATGTGCTCTTGAAATGATATTTCATAAATTCCAGTTTTTTTCATCAATTCTTCTTCATCAGCAAAGTGATATGATGTATAATTTACTAACTCTTTAAACACTTCATCTAATTCTTTTTTAGTAAGTGTTTTTTCAGACGTAGCTTTACCAACTCTGTTTATTATAGCTACTAACTTTTGGTGTTGGTCATCTACTTGTTCTATACCAGTTTCAAATTCTCTTCCCCATTCAAATATATCAGTACTATTACCTAAACTCATTTTTTTCCTTTAATTTGATTATAGTAATGCAATTTTATAGATTGATTTTCCTAATAACTTCCATAATACCCAAAGACTCTAGCAAATCTTTGTGTTTTTGAGCATCAATTCTTTTTGAAGCTTCATAAGCTTCTTCTGTACTTATGCCATCGTTGATTAGGCTTATTTGGTTCGCCATATTTTGGTCTTGACCTAGTATGTGATAAGCTAGCCAAGAAATCAAAAATTCTATAAGATTTTTAACTTTATCATCTTCTAATTCACTACCCAAATCATCAAGCATATCATGAACTTTTTTCAAAAAAGTTTGATGATTGTTTTTGTGGTCTGCTAAAAAGCCAGCATTTAGCTTATATCTTTCCATTAAAGCTTCTTCTTCTTTAAAATGATAATTTGTATAATCTAACAGTTTAAAAACAGCAGAATCAAACTCGCTTTTTGTTAATGTTTTTTCATAAAAATTTTTACTAATTCCATTTATGATTTTGACTAGATATAAATGTTGAGAATCAACATTGCTGATGTTTGTTTTATAATCATCAGTCCATTCAAAAATCTTAATAAAATCACTACTATTCATTCAATACCTTTAAAAAAATTACTTATTTTTGTATTTTATCATTTTATAATAAAGTTGATAAAAAATATTTGAAAACCGTTAATTAGCTAAAAAGTTCATTATATTTCTTACCTAAATTATCTTTTAAAGCTAGAGCTTTTTCTTCTCCTAAAATTTCTCTTACGCTTTCTTCAAGCTCACGCAAAAATCTAAAAAGATTTTTTTGCATTTTTTCTTCGTTTGAGTTTTGACCCCATACCATAGAAAGTTCTTTTATAAGGTCTGAAAATCTTTCTTTGTGTTCGTCATTTACGCTTGATTTTATTTCAACGATTTGTGAGTTTAGGTATTCACAAAATTCATCGTATTTTTTTATATTGTCATTGTTTTTATTTTGCAAAAGTTCAAGTTTATTCTTTTCATAAAAATTTTCTTTTTTAGGAGGGGTGTTTGTATTTGCAAAACCATTTTCATTAAGGTGTTGCAATACTTTTTTTAAAACAGATATGAAAAAAATTATAGCAACCAAAGCGATTATGATGTATATTTCAATGTTGTCCATATTAAGCCTTTCTCATTTTATAGATATTTTTAACACTTACTAAAATTATCGCAAAAATTATTATACCAAAAGACATCATTTTATACACTCCAAAATCTTCTTTGTATATAAACACCCCAACAAGCATTGTAAGTATTGTTCCAAAGTATTCTAAAAACCCTATGGTGCTAAGTTTTAGTGTGTTTGTGCAGTAGTTAAATCCAAGCATAGGAAGAAGTGTTACAAGTCCAGATAAAACCAAAAGAAAATCATCATTTAATGTTAAATTAAATCCATTTTTAGCATAAAAAAACCCTAAAAAAACTACAGCAAAAGGACTTATGAGAAGCGTTTCAAGGAAAAATCCCCACAAAGAGCTTACATAAACAGTTTTTCTAATGATTGTGTAAAAGTTAGTAAGCAGTGCAAGTCCAATAGATACAAGTGGTAATTTATGCAAAAAAACCACTTCTATACTACAAGCTACAAAAGCACAAAAAAGTGCAAATTTATCTATAAAGTCAGATTTTTCTTTAAAAAACACCATACCAAAAAATATAGCTAAAAGAGGGTTTAAAAAATACCCCAAAGACGCTTCAAGTATCCTATCATCATTTACCGCCCAAATATACAAAGCCCAATCCGCACTTATAAATGCAGCACATACAAAAAGCGTAAATGCTATCTTTTTGTTTTTTAAAACTATTAAAGCTTCTTTTATTTTTTTAATGCTGATTAAAAAAATACCTAAAATCAAAACTGACCAAACAATTCTATGAGCCATTACTTCAAATGGGTTTAAATGTCCTAAAAACTTAAAAAATATCGGAACCAAACCCCACCAAGTAAAAACTAAAATTCCCACAAAAAGTGGTAAAGTGATAGGAAATCTCATAAAAAACCTTTGTTAATTTTTATTTTTTAAACATAAAATAATACCAAAATCATAAAATAAAAACTTTTGAATGTAAAATTAGTATTTTACAATATATAAAAAGGAGTTTAAAAATGTCTTGGACTAAAGATTCTTGGAGAAATTATAAAGCACTACAGCAACCAACATATGAAGATAAGGAGCTTTTAAAAGCCTGTGAAAAAGAGCTTGAAAGTTTTCCACCGCTTATTTTTGCTGGTGAGATAAGAGATTTAAAAGCTGAACTTGCAAAGGTATGTCGTGGGGAGGCGTTTTTGCTTCAAGGTGGAGATTGTGCGGAGAGTTTTAGTTCTTTTAATGCAAATAATATCCGTGATATGTTTAGACTTTTTTTACAAATGGCTTTGGTGCTTAGCTTTGGTGCTGGTATGCCAGTGATAAAAGTAGCTCGTATGGCAGGGCAATTTGCAAAGCCAAGAAGTAGTGATTATGAAGAAAAAAATGGCATAAGTTTGCCTAGTTTTAGGGGTGATATTATAAATGAGCTTGAATTTAGCGAAGAAGCAAGAAAAGCAAATCCTAAAAAAATGCTACAAGCTTATATGCAAAGTGCTTCAACGCTAAACCTTTTGCGTGGATTTTGCTTTGGTGGATTTGCGGATTTAAATGAAGTTCATAAATGGAACCTTGGTTTTGTTAGAAAAAAAGAAATAGATGATAAATATGAGGATTTGGTAAATAAACTTACTCAAACTCTAAACTTTTTAAAAGCTTGTAATATCAATGCAAAAAATACACCACAAATTCATCAAACATCGCTTTTTACAAGCCATGAAGCTTTGCTTTTACCGTATGAAGAAGCACTTACTAGAGTTGATAGTCTTAGTGGGGATTATTATGCGCTTAGTGCTCATATGCTTTGGATAGGAGAAAGAACAAGGGGTGTTGATGATGCACATGTGCATTTTTTAAGCGGGGTTAAAAACCCAATAGGCGTAAAGATAGGACCAACAGCTACTTCAAGCGATATTTTAAAACTAGCTGCAAAATTAAACCCACAAAATGAAGAAGGTAGATTAAATATCATCATTAGAATGGGTGCGGATAAGATAGATAAGATTTTGCCAAATATTTTTAAAGATATTAGCAAAGAAGGTCTAAATATAGTTTATTCTATAGACCCAATGCATGGAAATACTATAAAAACAGGCAATAATTACAAAACAAGAGAATTTGATGCGATACTTAAAGAAGTTACTAGCTTTTTTGATATCTCAAAAGCGTATGGTATAAACCCAGGTGGCGTGCATTTTGAAATGACAGGACAAGATGTAACAGAGTGTATCGGTGGTAGTTTTGGTGTAAATGAAAACGACCTTAAAAAACGCTATGAAACACAGTGCGACCCAAGACTAAATGCAAATCAAGCTTTAGAACTTGCGTTTTTGATAGCGGATTTATACACAAAACATAAAAAATAACAAACAAACGAAATTTACTTAAAAGGATTTAAAATGAAAAAAGTTTTACTAGCTTGTGCTATATGTTTGGCAGGTTATGCAAGTTGTGCGGATAAAATATACAACCTTGAAAAAGAGCTAGATTACGCAAAAAAATATAACAATATCCATAAAGAGCAAAACATAAGAAGAGCCTTAGATAATGTTAGGGCTAAATGTGGTGGAAGTTATAGTGCAAATTATTATGATGATTATAAGTATAAGCAAAAAACACTTGAGCGTGATTATGATTCAAGAATAGATTTGATAGAAGACGAGCTTGATAGGCTTGATGATATTAAAGATACAATGAGTAAAAGCGAGTATAAAGCTAGAAAAAATGAGCTAAAAGCACATAAAAAAGCACTTAAAAATGAGTATAAACTTAAAAAAGACCAATTAAAACATAATTATAAGTATTAAGATTTATGAGTAAATTTTCTAAAGCAAAGCTAGTTTTTATACTAGCTTTTCTTTCTTCTATAGCACCGCTTTCTACGGATATGTATTTACCAGCTTTGGTAAAAGTTTCAGAGCATTTTAATGCTAGTAGTTTTTTAACGCAGCTTTCAATAGCAAGTTTTTTTGCAGCTTTTGCTTTTGGGCAACTAATTTATGGTCCTATAAGCGATAGTATAGGCAGAAAAATCCCTATACTTTTTGGTATGGGGCTTTTTAGTGTTTGTAGTATGCTTTGTTTTATGGTTGATGATATTTATATTTTTATTATTCTTAGATTTTTACAAGCACTTGGCGGATGTGCTGGAGTTGTGATGTCAAGAGCTATTGTAAATGATACATTTAAGCTTAATGAAGCGGCTGGAGTTTTTGCTTTGATGATGGTTGTGTCTTCTTTAGCACCTATGTTATCTCCTAGTATTGGTGGGCTTTTGCTTAGGTTTTTTCATTGGCATAGCATTTTTATAACATTGTTTTGTCTTGGGATTTTTTTGTTTTTATGTGCTCTTAGTTTAAAAGAAAGCAGCCCTAAAAAGACAAAAATTTCTTTAAAAGCTGTGTTTTTAGGATATAAAACAGTTTTAAGTGATAGGGTTTATCTAATTTATGCTTTAAGTGGTGCTATGGTTATGAGTTGTTTATTTGCGTATATTACTGGTTCTAGCTTTGTTTTTACGCAAGTTTTTAACCTTAGCGAACAACAATTTGGGATTATTTTTGGGGTAAATTCTTTAGGATTTATGCTAAATGCTAGAATGAATGCAAAATTATGTAAAAAATACAGCGTAAAGTTTATCTTAAATAAAGCGTTTTTAATGATTTTTATATTTAGTCTAATGCTTTTTGTTTTTAGTTTTTTTAATAATTTGTGGTTATTTTGCATAGGTCTTTTTTGCACTTTTAGTATGCTTGGATATATTTTGCCAAACACAACAACATTAGCTATGAGTAGATTTAAAAGTTTGGCTGGAACAGCTAGTGCATTGCTTGGTGCTTTTCAGTTTAGTATAGCAGGGCTTACAGCTTTTATAGTTGGTGTAATTGGAGCTAATACCCCAATTAAACTTGCTTTGCTTATAAACTTTGGAGCTATGGTTGCGTTTGGGATTTATTTTTTTAGAAAGTTTTTTATTAAATTTCGTTTGTTTAGATAATTTGCAAGTCAGCGAAATTTGACTTTTTTACTCATTTTTAATAAGCTCCTAAGTATCAAAATTATTAAATTATGATAATGTTTTTTTATATCTTGAAAGGATAGAAAATGAAAGAAAAACTACTAAAAAGAATAGAGTTTTTAAAATCCTTACCCGCAAAAAACGATGAAGATTTTAACGCTCTTTTGGAAAAAAATGGATTTAGCAGAAGAGATTTTTTAAAATACTCTGGTGCTATGGCGCTTCTTTTAGGACTTCCAGCAACCTGTACCCCGCTTGTAGCACAAACTATAGAGCTATCAAACCGCATTCCACTTATTTGGCTACATATGGCAGAATGCACAGGCTGTAGTGAAAGCTTACTTAGAAGCTCTACTCCTAGCATAGATAGTCTTATATTTGATTATATTTCTTTAGAATATCATGAGACTATAATGGCAGCAAGCGGACATCTAGCAGATGAAAACTTAGAAAATGCACTCAAAAAGCATAAAAATAATTATATTTTGATGGTAGAAGGTGCAATTCCTGTTGCAAATGATGGATATTATCTAACTATTGGAGCAAATGCTCACACAGGTCTTGATATAGTAAAAAATGCCTGTGATAGTGCTAAAGCTATCTTTGCGATAGGAAGTTGTTCTAGTTTTGGTGGTATTCAAGCAGCAAATCCAAACCCAACAAATGCAAAACCACTTCATAAAGTTACATCTAAAAAAGTGATAAACATACCAGGTTGTCCTCCAAGTGAGCAAAATATCGTTGGAAATGTTATGCATTATATTCTTTATGGCACACTTCCTGCACTTGATGCTTACAATAGACCAAAATGGGCTTATGGAATGAGAATTCATGATTTATGCGAAAGAAGAGGACATTTTGACGCTGGTGAGTTTGTAGAAAGCTTTGGCGATGAGGGTGCTAAAAAAGGATATTGTCTTTATAAAGTTGGTTGCAAAGGTCCATATACTTTTAATAACTGCTCAAAACTTAGATTTAACCAACACACATCATGGCCAATAGGTGCTGGTCATGGCTGTATAGGTTGCTCTGAGCCTGACTTTTGGGATAATATGGCAACATTTGAAAAGCCACTTTCTGGCAAACCATACAACACAGCATTTAGCGGTATGGGAGCAGACGCCCTAAGTGATAAAATAGGTCTTGGAATTTTAGGTATAACTGGAGTTGCTATAGCAGCTCATGCAGTTATTGCAAGTATGCAAAAAGATAAAAAAGATAATGCTTAAAGGATAGTTATGAAAAAAATTGTTATTGACCCGATTACAAGGATAGAAGGACATCTTAGAGTTGAAGTTGTAGTAGATGAAAATAATGTTGTAAAAGAAGCATATAGTGGCTCAACGCTTTGGCGTGGAATTGAAACGATTGTAAAAAATCGCGACCCAAGAGATGTTGGTTTTATGACTCAGCGTATTTGTGGGGTTTGTACTTACTCGCATTATCGTGCTGGTGTTGAAGCTGTTGAAAATGCTCTAGGGATAAATCCACCACTAAATGCAAAGCTAACAAGAACTTTAATCAATGCAGCTTTATATATGCATGACCATTGTGTGCATTTTTATCAACTTCATGGGCTTGATTTTGTTGATGTTGTAAGTGCTTTAGATGCTGATGTGAAAAAAGCAGCACAAGTTGCCCTAAAATACACAAAAACACCTATAAAGTGTGGCGAAGGGGACTTATTAGCTGTAAAAGAAAGAGTGGCTGAGTTTGTTAAAAAAGGAAGTCTTGGACCTTTTGCTAATGCTTATTGGGGGCATAAAACATACCGCTTTACTCCTGAGCAAAACTTAATCGCACTTAGCCACTATCTTGAGTGTTTGAAAGTTCAAAGAGTTATAGCTCAACTTATGGCGATTTTTGGTGGTAAAAACCCACATCCACAAAGCCTAAGTGTTGGTGGTGTAACTTGTGTTATGGATTTGCTTGACCCTGCTAGAATGGCTGAGTATTTGGAGAAATTTAAAGAAGTAAAAGATTTTATACACAATGCTTATATGCCAGATATTTTAATGGCAGCAGAAGCTTACAAAGATGAGCCAAGCGTGTTAAATGATGTTGGGGTTGCAAACTTTTTAACAGCAAATGATTTTATGATAGGCGAAAATGAATATTTGTTTGAAAGTGGTATTGTTTTAAATGGAGATTTAAGCAAGGTTTTTGACATAGATGAAAGCAAAATCACAGAAGAAGCAACAAAAGCGTGGTATAAAGATGATGAGCCACTTCATCCGTATGATGGTAAAACAGAGCCAAATTATACAGGCTTAAAAGATGAAAAAACACTAAACCATAAAGGTGAAATGGTAGATACAAAAGTGTTTGATACAGCGGGTAAATACAGCTGGATAAAAGCACCAAGATATGATAGCATGCCTATGCAAGTTGGACCACTTGCAAACATAGTAGTAAATTATGCAAAAGGCAACAAAATCGTAGTAGATGAAGTAAATGCAGTGTTAAAAGCAATAGGTCTTCCTATAACTGCACTTCTTAGCACATTAGGTCGTACTGCAGCAAGAATGATAGAAGCAAAAATCGTAGCTGATAATACATTAAGAGCTTTTGATAATTTAGTAAATAACCTAAAAACAGATGAAAGCACATATTCTCCTTATGTTATAGATAATGCTAAGTCATATAAAGGTAGATTTATGGGTAATGCACCTCGTGGTATGTTAAGTCATTGGGTTAGTATAGAAAATGGTGTAGTTAAAAACTATCAATGCGTAGTTCCATCTACTTGGAACGCATCAAGCAAAGATAGCAAAAATCAAATGGGTAGCTATGAAGCTTGTCTTATAGGACTTAAGATTGATGATTTGACAAAACCACTTGAAGTTATAAGAAAAATTCACTCATATGACCCTTGTATAGCTTGTGCTGTGCATGTTATGGACGCTAATGGAGTAGAACTTGGTGCATACAAAATGAACCCAAATTTAATGTAGGAAAAAGCTATGAAAAGAAATTATGAGTTTTCAATCGGCACTAGATTTGCTCATTGGGTTAGAGCTTTTGCTATATTTGTTTTGATTTTTACAGGGCTTTATATAGGCTATGTTTTTATATCTCCAAGTGTAAATGCAGAGCCTACTAGCTTTATGGGTGCTAAGTTTCGTATGGTTCATCAAGTAGCTGGTTTTGTGCTTCTTGGGTGTTTTATATTTAAGTGTTATTTGTTTTTATTTGACAAAGTTAGTGGGAAAGAAAGAGCGAGTTTAAGTGATTTTATAAGCCCTAAAATATGGATAGAGCAAATTAAGTTTTATTTGTTTTTGGGTTCTCATCCGCATTTAAAAGGTGTTTATAATCCACTTCAATTTATTGTTTATGTGTTTTTTTATATCGTTTTAGCTTTGCTTATTTTGACTGGTTTTATACTTTATGCTAATGTTTATCATGAGGGTTTTGGTGGGTTTATAGCTGGAATTATGAAGTATTTTGAAAGCTTGTTTGGTGGGCTTAGCATTGTCAGAAAACTTCATCATATACTTATGTGGGTTTGTATTGTTTTTATACCAATTCATATTTATATGGCTGTGTTTAATTCTATCAAAGGTAAAGACGGCGGCGTAGATAGTATAATCGGTGGATATAAATATCAATGAAAATCCTAGTTTTAGGTATAGGAAATGTGCTTTTAGCAGATGAAGGGGTGGGGGTGTTTTTTGTTAAGTGGTTTGAAAACATATATCAAATCACACCACCTAAAGATAAGAGTGTAGATTTTGTAGATGGTGGAACTCTTTGTATGCAGCTTACTCCGCTTATAGCGTCTTATGATAAGGTTTTTTTGGTTGATTGTATTGATGGGGACGCGGAGTGTGGAGATGTTTTTTTCTTTGATTATTATCAAATGCCAAAAAATCTAAACTATCAAGGCTCAGCTCACGAAGTAGAAACATTTGCTATGCTTAATTTTATGGATATGATAAATGATTTGCCACAAACTCATATTTTAGCCATAAAACCAAACCGCATAGAGCCTATGAGTTTTACGCTAAGTGATGAAGTGATAAATGGTGCAAAAACTATGCAAAAAGTTTTAAAAAAAGAGCTAGAGAGCTTAGGATTTATTTTGGAGCAAAAATCTAGCATTAGTTTGCAAGAATTTGCTAAAAACTACATTTAGGAAAAATATGAAAATCTTTTATGAGTTTGAATGTTTGCTTGATGATTTTGGTTTTTTTGTAGATTTTTATGCTAAAAAGAGCGGTGTAAATTATAGTCTTTATAAAAAAGATGATGTTTTTGTTTTGGCTTTAGATGATAGCGATGAGAAGATTTTGGATTTTAATGATAATTATTTGATAGATATTCCTTATTTTTTATTTTTAAAAGGGTATTTGATAAAGCAAGATTTTGATTTATCATCATATAAGCTTTATACTCCTAAACAAACGAAATTTATAAAAAAACCAACCCCGCTTTACCAAAAAACCAAAATAAACGAGCATAATATAACTTGTAATGATGTATCGCTTTTAAAAGATAAGCTTTTAAACAAAGAAAGTATTTATATAGATGGATATGAGTTATCAATGCAGCCTAGTGAGTGTGTGGTGGTGGCTGATTTTAAGCTTTTAGATAAAGCTTTCATCGCACAAAAACATCATCAAATCCACATCAACTCATACGAAAACCCATTTATAAAACTTAGATTAAAAGATGTTTTTAAATCATTTCATAATTTAGACGATGAATATTTTGTTGGGTTTGCTCCAAGCATTGATATATATAATCTTTTAAAAGATTTTGATAGTCTTGTTTATATAAAAAGTGATGATATTTTTAAGATTATAAGTTTAGATGATGATTTTGTAATGCTTACAAATCCTTATGATATAAAGACTAAGCATTATAAAAACACCATCAGTCAAGATTTTAAAACAACATATATACCAAAAGATTTGCATGAGTTTAGAGCCTTGTTTAACGGTGAAGATACTTCTTCAAGGCTTTTGGCTAATTATGAAAAAGAGTTTAGTTTTAAAGATGATTATCCAAGATTAGGTGATGATTTAAAATCTTTGTTTGAGTTGATTTCTTATGTGCTTGAGTGTGATGTTATGGGTGAGTTTAGCAAATCATATATAAGCAAAGCCCCAAGAATAGATTTTAAACTTGAAAACAATAAGCTAAATGTAAAGTCTAGTATATCATCTGTGATGAGTTTTAGACTTGCTGGAGTTATGCCAAAAATGATTTGTTGTGGGGTGGTTGAGAGCTTTGTGTATTTTTTAGATAGATATAAAGATGAGGTTAAAGAGCTTAGCATAAGCGGACAAATCTTTGAAAATGAAAAGTTTTTAAAGCTTTTAAAAACTATATCTATGGATACTATTAAGGCTGATTTTATTACCCAAACAAACGAAATTTAGACTAAACTTATTTCATGTTTGATGTGGTTGGTAAATTTTGTTTGTTTAGGTCTTTGAATTTGTAAATATTTTTTATAAGTTAAGTGTGATTTAAGTATTTTTCCATAAAATACCAACTTCAAATCTTTTCACAAAAACATTTCATTTTACATGGTTTAAGTGTTTTATGATTTGCGTTATTTTCAAATACAATTGTCAAAGAGTCACAAGCAAGTTTATAAAAACAATTTCATAGGACTTG
>CAZYDK010000027.1:0-10409 GCA_964646025.1 uncultured Campylobacteraceae bacterium
ACCGCTGTGCTTAAGATAGTATAAGTTTCATCAAAATCTCCGCTATACCAAGGGTCTGGAACTTCATCATATCCTAGCTCTTTTGCAAAATCTGTCATCATATGTATTTTTTCTTGATACCCAAAAGTTTTGATTATGTTGTTTTTATTTGATTTATCCATTACTATTATCATATCATTTGTTTTACACATAAAATCAGTAAGTTTTTTGCTTACAAAACCACTTGAATCAATATTGTGCTTTTTTAACATCTCTTTTGTTTTTTTATGCATATCTTCACCGTCATGGTAGCCAGATGTTCCAGCGCTATCTACATTTATATCTAAATTATGTTTTTTTACTATGTCTTTAGCTATGGCAAAAGCCATTGGAGAACGACATATATTGCCAAGACAAACAAATATTATTTTCATCATAAACCTTCAAAGCTTTTATATATTTTATCAGCTACTTTATAGTAGCCGTTTAATGATAAATGCGTATCTTTTTGAGAGTATCCATTTTCTATCATATTATCTTTACCACCCATATTTTCCATAAATGCATTCATATCATAAAGCATTATATTTTCTGATTTTGCTACTTCCATAAGTGTAGTTTTTATCTCATCAAAAAGTGGTGCTTTTACATAGCTTTCTCCGTCATAATACACGCTATAATGAGGACTTAAAAGCACTATTTGTGTGTTTGATTTTTTTAAAATATGAATGAGTTTTATAAGATTTTGTTTATAATCTTTTATATTTGTGCGTGGATTTATAGCTTCATTTGTTCCAAAAGATATAAAAGCTACATCGTAATTAAATCCTTGTATTTGCATTTCAAATAATTCCTTGTTGGTATAATACCACCAAATCAAAGAAGCACCATTTACACCTAAATTATCAACATATTTATCACTATCGTTTTCAATCCCAGCAAAATATATATCCGCATCAGCCAAAATCTCAAAATCACCACTTATATTTATGTTTATTTTTTGCCATTTATTTGTATATTTTGCTTGTATTATAGATACTATTTCTTCATTTTGTTTGATTATAAATTTTGAATTATCATTTGTAAAATTTACAAAAATGTTTGGATTTTTTATATCACCATTAAATTTCACATTGGCATTTGAATTAGATTTGTATGTTACAAGGTTTATTCCGATTTCTTTATCTTTAAGCAAGGTCTTGTCAAACCCTTCCCAAGTCATTCGTAATGCTGAGTTTTGTTGATATTTTGGCGTGATGAAGTTATTAAATTTTGAGTTTGCATGTAGTCTTTTTCTAAACAAATCACTCATAACATCATTTGCTACATGAGAATCGCCTATAAACAAAACTTTATTTATCTTGTTTATATCTATATGATTTGAACTAAAGTTATAAAACTCTTGATGAGCGTTTTGTTCTTTGCTTGGTGCTACATGATGATAGTCTAGCATTTCAACATCGCTACATTGAGTCAAAAACAAAGCCATAGTAAAAATTAGAGCCAAGTGTATATTAGTTTTCATTTTTTTCATTTTCAAATTCCACATAGTTTAAAAGTTTTTTTGCCATTAAAGAGTAGCCAAATGGTGTAAAATGAACTCCATCATTTCCTCTTACTGATTTTTTCTTGCCTTCTTCATTTTTTAAATAAGATTCAAAAGTTCCAAATGTATCATCAACTTTTACATAGATACCGTATTTTTCTTGTTTTAGTGTTTCTTCTATTACTTCGTTTAGTATTTGAACTTTTTGGTTTAGTGTTTGTTTTTTAACGGCAGGAAGTTGATACCATAAAAGTGCTGTTTGATTTTTTCTTGCTGTGGTTATGATTTCTTTTACTCTGCTAGAATACACATTTTTCCATCCATCTGAGCCAAATTTTAAATATTGTGATTTATTTTCTGGATTTATCATATCCCAGTAATCATTTACACCTAGCAAAACCACAACAGCACTATATTTATCCTCATTTAGTGCTTTTTGTAATTCTATATCCCAATTATAAAATTTTTTATATGCTAAGCCAGTTGATTGTTTTGCTAAATTTTTTGTTTTTACATTGCCTTGTTTTAGTTCTTTGATTATAAACACACCTGTTCCTTGCATCAAAGAATCTCCTATTAATAAAATTTGTGAATTTTGTGGTAAAGCTACTTTTGATTTATCTTTAGTGTTCTCATCTTTATCATCTTTAGTATTTTCTTTTTGTGATTTGTCTTCTTGTTGTTTATTGTTAGCTTCTATTGTTTCTTCTTTTTCTTGGTTTTGTTTTATGTTTTGATTGTATTCCATGATAAGTTTATGTATAGAAAATTCTTCTTGATTATAGGTAAATGTTGTTTGCATACTACCAAAGTTGATTAAAAAATTATCTTTTGGATTTTTTATACTGCTTATTATTTCGCTATGTATTTTAGGTTCAAATAGTTTTATATTTAAACCATTGTCTTTTTGAGTATGTAGTTTGTTGCTTATGTCGTTTATAAAGTTAAATAAAACAAAATCAACTTGATAATCTTGATGATATTTTTGTTCAAGATATGTGGATATTGATTTGTTAAAAATTATTACAAGCATACAAAAACTAATAAATAAAACAATAAAAAACTTAAATACTCTCATTAAAAACTCGAATAAATGAAATTTGGAATACCATCAGGCATTACGATAAATACTATTGATAAAACAACAACTATTATTAAAATTTGTAAAATAATATGCATTTTATCAAAAATATAAACTATCATATCAAATAATCCGTGGCTGTATTGATACAGTAAAAACCATGTAAAAATAGATATACAAATCAAAATATCTTGAATATTTATTTGATTTACCAGTGTAAAAGAATTAAAATAAAGCAAGATATCATCAAAACTAGAAAAATAAAAAAAAGCCCATAAAATACTTATTGTATTAAATGTTATTAGTTTTGATATCATTAGGGGTAATTGTTTTGGAAAATATTTTGTTTTGATGTTAAATAAAATCAAACAAATCCCATGTAAAGCACCCCAAAGTGCATAATTTGCTGTGTTGTTGTGCCAAATCCCACTAAGCAAAAATACAATAAAAACATTAATTTGAGTTCTATTAAACCCGTGCTGATTTCCACCAAGCGGTATATATACAAAATCCCTAAAAAAACTAGATAGTGATATATGCCATTTTTGCCAAAATTCTTTTATATTTGATGAGGTGTAAGGCATATCAAAGTTTTTAGGTAGTGTATATCCTAGCATTAATGCTAATGCTCTTACTAGATTCATATATGCACTAAAATCAAAGTAAAGCATCAAAGAATACAACCAAACAATATCTAAAAGCCCTAAAATACTAAGACTTGACACATCTTGGCTGTATTCATCAAGTAAGATATTTAAATAATTTGCAATTAGTATTTTTTTTACAACTGCAAACAAGATTAAAGTTATAATCTCTCCTTCTTTTGTAAATCTTTTTTGCTTATCGTATTGTTCAAAAAAATTATTTGCTCTAAAGATTGGACCTGA
Source organism: uncultured Campylobacteraceae bacterium (assembly GCA_964646025.1). GTDB lineage: Bacteria > Campylobacterota > Campylobacteria > Campylobacterales > Campylobacteraceae > Campylobacter_E. The sequence goes on from CAZYDK010000027.1 coordinate 3,494, forward strand.
AAAAATTGTAGCAAAAAAAGAAAGATAAGTTAAAAGCTCTAAAAAAGGCTTTACTTCTTTGTATTTATAAACATAATAAACATAAGTAATAGCATTAAATGTATAAAAGCTAAGTCCTAAAGGAAAAATGAAGTTAAAACTTTCTGACATGTTAAAAAACATTAAAATTTCATCAATATCGTTTTTTAATTCTGGAAAATATTTAAAAAATATTAGATTTAAAATAATACAAAAAACACTAGAAAGCAAGGCATATTTGCTAATCCTTGCGTAAATAAATAGTGCAAAATAATGCACAAAAAAAGCAAAAATTATCACTATGATTAAAGCGTATATGCCTATAAAATACAATAATCCTATATTAAATGCTAGTAGTAAATAATTTTGATATTTTGTATTTTTAACAAAATGATACAAAAGAAAAAAACAAACAAAAGCTAAGAAAAATTCAATACTAAAAAAAGTCAAGCTAAAACCTTTACTATTTCTTTTGCCCCATTGATTTTTTCAATATGGCTAAGTTTTAATGATAATTCTTTGATATTGATACTAAAAATTAGCTCTAAGATTGCATTTTTATTGACATCTTTTTGCTCAATTAAATAAGCTAAGTTTTTTTCTTCCAAAAATTTAGCGTTATAGTATTGGTGATTTTTATAAGCATAAATATATGGTATAAAAATACAAGGCATATTAGAAGCTAAGCATTCAAAAATCGTACTAGCTCCAGCTCTAGCTATACATAAATCCGCTGTTTTTAAGTATTTATCTATATCATTTGAAAATGCAAAAACTTCAGCTTTGATGTTATGGTTTTCATACCATTCTTTACACTTTATAAAGTCTTTATCTCCGCATTGATGTATGATACTTATTTCGTTTTGCTCTAAAATAGGTGCTATATTAAGTGCTAAATCATTTATAAAACTAGCTCCGTTTGAACCACCAATAAACATAATTTTTTTTAGATTTAATTTCACATTGTCGCTAAAAAATTTTTCTTGTATTGGGTATGCGTCATAAGGCTCTATAAAAGAGCAAAATCTTCTTTTTGCAAATTTGCTAAGTATTTTATTTGCTAGACCAAAAACGCTATTTTGCTCATGTATATAAAGTGGTTTAAAACATAAAACACTAGCAACTCCAGCACTAACGCTACTATATCCACCAACGCTAAATACTTTTGTAACTTTATGTTTTTTTATGATTTTAATACATTCTATTATTGTTGATATGAGTTTAAATAAAACAAAAAGTTTTTTAATACCTTTTTTATCAACAAAACCCGTTGCGTTTAAAAAATACTTTTCTTCAAACTTGTCTTCATTTTCAAACCATAGTTTATCATGACGATTGTTGCTACCAACATATATACATTTTAAGTTTTTTTTGTGGCATTCCTCTAAAACCGCTTTAGCTATAGCTAAATGTCCGCCACTTCCTCCGCCTGTTATTAGTATCACTTTATTCACCTTGTTTTGATTTTTTATTAAGCATTAAAACAAATCCTATTCCCATACTCATGCTAATCATAGAACTTCCTCCATAGCTTAAAAGCGGTACAGCTATACCTTTAAGTGGTATCACAGAAATAATCCCAAAAGCATTCATCAAAAATGATGAAATTATTAGATAAGCTATACCTGAACAAAAAATATAATCTCTTTTATCTTTTAAAAAAGCACCTACTTTAAATATATTTATCGTAAGCAAAGCATAAATAGTGCCAATTATAACAAAACCAACAACTCCTATTTCTTCTGCAATTCCAGATAGTATAAAGTCTGTATGAACTTCACTTAAAAAGCCAAGTTTAAACACTCCAAGTCCTATACCTTGTCCAAATAAACCCCCATTTGCTATAGCATTTAAGCTATGGTTGATTTGATATGGTGTTGAGTATTCTACCTTAAAAGCATTTGCTACAAAATCAGGCAACACAGGAAGGATTAAGTTTTGTGCTCCAGCCCACCATTCTAAAACTCTGTGTGCTCTAGTTGGGTGAAACATAATTACAAGTATCAAACAACAAATTATAAATGCTCCGAGTAAAACCATTAGTTTTTTAGAGCTTCCAGCTAGTATAGCCAAAAAGCACATCAAACTAAGAAGCACTATACATTGTCCTATATCGTTTTGTGATATATATATAAACACTGTAACAAGCCCCATGATTATAAAATACGGCAATAAAATTTTAAAGCTTTCTTTCATTTTTTCCCCGCTTTGTTTTATGCGTCTTGGAAATGACACAGATAGAAAAAAAACTATACCTATTTTAAAAAACTCAATTGGGGCAAGTGATATTCCACCTACGCGGTACCATCTTTTAGCACCATTTACATTTGCACTAATGCTTTCAGGTGCAAGTGGTAGTAAAAGACAAGCAAAAAAACTTATAACAAATATACACCAAAGAATTACTTTATATCCGTTTTTTTCTGGATTAAGCTTTGATATGGCAAACATTAAAACAAGTCCAACTATACAAAAAGCTGCTTGTTTAAACATAAAAGAATATGGACTTTGGTCGTATCTTAGTGCCACAAAAAAGCTTAAAGAGCCAACAAAAACTATGCTAATTGACATTAGCATAATACACATATAAAAAATTCTACAAGATGTATTCAATTAAAAAATCCAATTAAATATCATGTAAAATAATCCAGACATTAGTGCAGACGCTGGCAAAGTTATAATCCAAGCTAAAGCGATAGGTTTTAATTTACCCCAATTAGCATCTTTATTAAATACTCCAATTCCTAGAACCGCACCAATTAAAATATGAGTTGATGATACAGGGATACCTAAGTTTGTAGCAAGTAGTATAACAATAGAAGCAGATAATTCCGCACTAAAACCTGTTGCAGGTTTGATTTTAGCAAGTGAGCTTCCAACTGTTTTTATAACATGTTTACCCATAAACCAAAGTCCAGCCACCAAAGAAATCGCAAAAATTAGCATTACAGAAAAAGGTATACTAGCACTAGAGCTTACGGTGTTTGTTTTTAAAACTTCAAGCACAGCAACAAAAGGTCCTATAGCGTTTGCTATATCATTTGCACCGTGTGAAAACGCAAAAGAACTTGCTGTAAAAATTTGAAACCAAGAAAAAATACGGTTGATAGTTTTGTTTAAATCATTTTTTTTCATAATCTTAATCATACCTATACATACAGTATAAGATAGTGTTGATACAAGTATCATAATCCATATTTTTTCGGCGGTGCTAAGGTTTGAGCTATCAAAGCTTTTAAATAAAAACATAGATGTTATCATAAGCCCACCAATAACACCTAAAATCGGTATATGTTTAAATATATATTGTTCTGGATTTAGTGCTTTTATGTTGCTTTTAAATTTTTCTAAACCTTTTTCATACTCGCTATTTTCATCATCTTCTAGTAGTATTTGTTCTAATTCTTTTTCTTGTGTATCGCTATCTTTTTTCATAAATTCTTTTATGTATTTAGCTTTGTATTGCTTTTTTTCTTTTTTGATTTTTTTGATTTGTATGTTTTTTTCTTTTGTTGGGATTAAGATTTTTTTGAAGATGTAAGCATACACCATATAGGCTATCGCTCCACCAAGAAGTGGTGAGACAACCCAGCTTAAAGCGATTTTGCCTAAAGTAGCATAACTTATCATACCAACACTACTATAATCTAGCATAACGCACATTGCTATACTAGAACCAACAATTCCGCCGATTACTGAATGTGTTGATGACACAGGTAGTGTAAAAATGGTTGCTATAAAAATCCAAATTCCAGATGCAAATAGTGCAGATAGCATAATGTATGCAAAGTGCATAGCATCAATGTTGTTTGGTAAACTTACTATGCCATCTTTTATGGTTTTAGTAACTTCTCCACCAGCAAATAAAGCACCACTAAGTTCAAAAACAGCAGCTATAAGCAAAGCTTGTTTTATAGTTAGTGTTTTTGCACCAACACTTGTTCCAAATGCATTTGCCACATCGTTTCCGCCAATGTTAAACGCTAAAAACAAACCTAAAATCACAGCAAATACAAACAATGGATAATATCCACCACCTATATTAAAAGTAAAATAAGAATAAACACAAAAAACTAAAACACTCAAAGCAAATAAAAATGCTATAAAAATATTATCTTTAGACAAGCTACATTCCTTAAAAACAAGTTTTATTTAATTGTTCTTTTACATAACAAAGTTTAAAATTTAAGTCAAAATCAATTAAAGTAAAGTTAAAAAATGAAAAATATTGAAAATATAATCATAGATATAGGCTCAAACACTGTTAAAGTCTTAATTTTAGATAAAAATAACACAATAATAAACAACATAAACAAAGTTATATCACTAGCTTTAGATTTTAAAAATGATACTATAAATAAAGAAGCCATAAAAAGACTAAAAGATTTTTTATATGACATAAAAAACTATCTTATAAAAGCTAAAAATATCAAGTGTGTTGCAACCGCTATTTTTAGACAAAGTAAAAATGCAAAAGTAATTGCAGATGAAATAGAAAAAGAATTTGGTTTTAAAGTTTATATTATAAATGCTTATTTAGAAGCTTTGCTTGTAAAAAAAGCTTTGTGTAATTATGGATTTAATGACTCTTTGATAATTGATGTTGGTGGTGCTTCAACTGAGTTTATAATGGGTGATTTTAGTAAAAGTTTTGATTTTGGCATAGTAAGTTTATATAATCATACAAAAACCACAAAAGATATTTCAAAGCAAGATAAAAAAGCATTTAAAAAAATCATACATAAAAAAATTATCAAAAATGATTACAAAGCACTGCAAACAGCGATAAATCTAACCAAAGAAGCAAGGTTGTATCTAGAAAATAAGAAGTTTAAAAATATCGTTTTATGTTCTAAAATATGTATTTACAATAAATCTATTGAAGATAAAATCCCGTATAAATTAGTAGATGAAAGCAAATATCTAAACACCAAAATAAGCCTAAAAAAGCTTATAAATGGAGCTAGAAAACTTGCTAGAATGCATAAAAACAGAGCTAGTTTTTACATAGGAGATGATAGGCAAGTATTTTTGGTTTATGGTGTTTTTTTGCTTCTTGGTATGTTTTATAAAAAAAGCAATATAAGCTTTATATGTTTTGATGATGCTTTAAAATACGGGCTTATATATCAACAATTAGACGATGAGTTTTATTCTAATTGTTTAAATTTGTAAATTGTTTTTATAATCTAATTTCCAAAATCATCTAAATTTCGTTTGTTTAAGTAAAAACCCAAACAAACGAAATTTACTCAACTATGTATTTTGCGCTATCGCTTATCTTGTAATTTTGACTAAACCTAAAAGTAAGCAAACTTTGAATAAATCCAAACAAACACATAAAAGTTACAAAAGAGCTTCCACCATAGCTATAAAAAGGTAGTGGCACACCAACAACAGGTGCAAAACCTACAGTCATTGATATGTTTATTCCTGTGTATAAAAAAATCAAAAACGCCACCCCACTTATAAATACCCGTGCAAAATAATCATTTTTGAGCTTAACATTTAAGCTTAAAAGATGAAAAATCAAAGACATATATCCAAGTATTAAAACAAATCCACCCAAAAATCCATATCTTTCAATCGTATATGCAAATATAAAATCACTTGTTGAAATCGGCAAAAACTTAAAATGAGTTTGCGTAGCTTCTTCTTTATCTTTTCCTAAAATCCCACCGCTACCTATAGCTATAATGCTTTGTTTGACTTGATATGATGACTCTTCGGATAAAAAATCATTTATGCGTTGTTTTTGATAGTCTTTTATGACTGTATTATACGCTAGTGGTGCAGCAACAGCTACAAGCAAAATCAAACTTAGCCATATTTTATAGTTTACCCCAACCAAAAAAAGTATAGCATACCCAACAAAAAGCACTATAAGTCCTGTTCCTAAATCAGGCTCTTTTGCAATCAAAATAAAAGGAAGAAGTATAAAAAAAGATAATTTTAAAAACTTTTTAACTCCATATCCTTTTTCTGGCGGTGGGTCGTGCTTTATAAGATAAGCAAGCATTAAAATAAGCGTAGGTTTTATAAACTCGCTTGGCTGTATCGTAAAATGCGTAAATGGAATCTCTATCCATCTTCTAGCACCCATTCCTTTGTCTGTTCCGATTTTATCAATCAAAACAAGCAAAAGCAAAACAATCGTAACCCAATAAACAAAAGGTATAAGCCAAGATAGTTTTCTAATCGGAAATAAAAATGATACTAAAAACACAAAAGCTCCTACCAAAAAGTATATGATTTGCTTATGTGCTAGACTATCATTTGCTTCACTTACAAGCATAAAAGAAGTAAAAACTATAGGAATGATTAGTAAAGGTTGTATAAAATCAAAATGTATCAAAAAATGTTTGCTTAATTTTGCCACGATATACCCTTGGTTATTTTTAGGTTTTTAATATACAATAAAAACTTTTAAAATTTTAAATTTTTTATCAAAAAGGTAAATCTTGCATAAATTAGAACAAAGGTTTGATGTTTTTTTATCTTATTTTTTAAAGATTTCAAGAGAACAATCAAACAAACTCATAAAATCTAAAGAATTTTATATAAACTCAAAAAAAGCTAAATCATCTACTATCATTAAGTATCTTGATGAAATAGAAGTTGATGATGTTTGCATTAAAGTAGATGATGACATAGAAAGTAAAATATCATCATTTAATAGCGTTTTACAAGGGTTGAAAAAACCAGATGAGATTAAATTTTATGATGTAGATAATGAAAACTTAGTAGATGTTTTGTATGAAGATGAAAAGTTTATGGTGATTAATAAACCCACAAATTTATCAACTCATGGTGCAAGTAGTCTTGATGAGCCTAGTCTTGTAGATTGGCTTTTAAAATATAAGCCAAGATTATCAGATATTTTAGGTAAAGAGCGAAG
>CAZYDK010000027.1:10509-15856 GCA_964646025.1 uncultured Campylobacteraceae bacterium
AAAAACGCTAAATTTTCAGAAACTTTATTTGCTAATTTATACACTTTTAAAGATTCTGCACTTGTGTGTGCTAAGCTGTATACTGGTAAAACTCATCAAATAAGAGCACATCTTGAAAGCCTTAGTAGGCATATTTTAGGTGATGAACTTTATGGATATAAAGGCAAAATGGAACGAGTTATGCTACACGCTTTTATTATAGGTATAAATCATCCTGTAACTGGTGAGTTTTTGCAGTTTGTATCGCCTTTTGATGATAACTTTAGAAAAATTTTAAATAAACATTATGAAGGAGCAATTAATGAAAAAGATATATTTGATAGGGTCAAGTCTGTGCTTGGCGATGATTTTTAATGCTTGCGGTGGAGGCAATGTAGTAAATCCAGTTATAAATCCAAATCTACCAGAAGTTTTAAACATAAAAACAAAATCAAGTATGAATGCTATAGCTTTTGAATGGAATACGGTAAAACCAAATGAAAATAGTTTAAATTTCAACAAAGATTCAGTAGAAGGCTTTAAGATTTATAAATCAGAAAAACAAGACGCTCCAAAAAAACTTATAGCAACGATAGACAACAAATACAGCACTCATTATGTTGATACAAACTTAAAACCTAGCACAGTGTATTATTATGAGATAGCTTCATATGACAAATCAGGCATTTCAAAACCTATTTTAAAAGAAGCTAGAACAAAAGATAAATTACCGCCTATAGCTTTTGTTCAAAGCATAACAAATTTGCCAAATATGATAAAAATTATTTGGCGTCCGCATGATGATGTGAGTGTTAAAAAATACAATATTTATAGAAATAAAATAGACTCAAGCGAGTGGAGAAAAATAGCTACTATAGAAGGTAGATTAAATGTTGAGTATATAGATAAGGTAAAAGCGGGTGAGCATTTTAGATATGAAGTAAGTGCAGAAACTTTTGATGGAGTAGAAAGCGATAGAAGTTATCCTGTTGATTCTCATTCTAAGGTTTTACCTTCAAAAGTAATCAATCTTAGTGCTACAAACAACGCTCCTAAAAAAATCATTTTAACTTGGGATATGGGAGAGATAAAAGATTTTTCTCACTTTAAAATCTATGAAAAAGGATTTTTAGGTAGCACAGTAATAGCTACAACAAAAAACAATACATATTCTGTAGAAGTTGATAAAGATGGTTTGGAAAAAACTTATGAAGTAAGTATTGTTGATAATGTGGGTCTTGAAGGCGATAAGGCAAGTGTTACTGGAAACTCACTAGCTAAACCTAGCTCTCCTCAAATAACTCGTGCAAGACTTGTTGGGGATAAAGTTGATTTAGCATGGTTTTCAACAGACCAAAGAGCTAGAAAATTTAGAATAATCCGTGAAGATGGTAAAGAGAAAAAAGTATTTGCTGATATAGAAGATACGAGCTTTGAAGATACTACTATCACTCAAGGTAAGACATATTATTATTATGTTATATCAATAGATGATTTTGGAATTGAATCAGAATTATCTACAAAGGCAGTAGCACAATAATGCCAAATTTTAAAGCAAAGATAAATTATGACGCTATTTGTGCGTATTTTCAAAATCATAATGATGATAAACAAACGAAATTTAGCTTTATCACAAAAGAACAAAATGATGTATCGCTTGTTCATGCTAGCTTGCAAGGTAAAAGTTTTTTCTTGCAGTTAAAAAAACAAGGCGATTATCATCTTGTAAAACTAGATAAGCATTCAAGAATTGATGATTTAGCTTTATCATCTTATGCTTTAAATGATTTTTGTAATGCTTTTTGCTATGATGTAATTCATTCTACAATTGGTTTTAACAAGCCAAAATTATCATCTAATGTAATTGATACAAATGAACTTTTAAACAAAATACAAAATTATAAAAAAGTTATCATAGAAATTGGTTTTGGAAGTGCTAGACAAATGCTTTATCAAGCAAAAACAAACAGCAGTGATGTTTTAATAGTTGGTATTGAAATTTATAAGCCTAGCATTTTACAAGCTAGCAAGCTTTTAAGTGGATATGAAAATGTTGTTTTGTTAAATGAAGATGCTAGATTTTTATGTGATATATTGCCAAAACATTCTATAGATAGGCTTTTGCTTCACTTTCCAGTTCCTTGGAATGATTCTAAGACAAGAAGGGTTATAAGTAGTGAGTTTTTTTATAATCTTTCTTATATTTTAAAAATTGGTGGTGAGTTTTGGCTTAGAACAGATGATTTTGAGTATTTTAGCGACGCTAAGAGCTTATTAAAAGATTTTGATATTAGCGTAAAAATCAACGAAGAAGACAATATCACAAGCAAATATGAAGCTAGGTGGTTAAGAATGCAAAAAAATATTTATGATATTTATGCTTTAAACACCAAAGATGTTTTTAAAGATGAGATTGATTTTAGTTTAAATAAAATCAAAGCCAAAAAACTAGACCGCCAAAAAATCATAGGAGATGATTATTTTTTAAGTATAGAAAGAGATTATGAGATTTTATATCCTTTATCTTATCAAAATAAATCAATGCTTAAAATCTCTTATGGTAGCTTTACAAAACCATTTCATGCTTATATTTTAGAAGATGAGTTTTTGTTTAAAAAACCATTTTTATGTCATCAAAACATAAAAGCATTAAAAAAACTTCAAGATTTACTAGGAGAAAGCATTGCAAGCACCAATAGTTCAAGCTAAGCATTTAAGCTTATCATATAAACATCAAGATGCTATTATCAAAGATGCTAATTTTGAGTTTTACGCTAGAGATTTTATAGTAATTACTGGAAGTAGTGGAAGCGGCAAAAGCACACTTTTAAAGTCGTTTTATGGGCAAAGCGAACAAATGAGTGGATATTTAAATGTTTGTCTTGAAGATTTAAATGGTATTAGTGCTAAAAAACTTCAAACTCTTAGAAGAAAAATGGGAATTATTTTTCAAGACTATAAACTTATAAAAGATTATGATGTGTTAAAAAACATTATGTTGCCACTTGAGATTTTAGGACTTAGTATAAGCGATGCTAAGCGTAGAGCTATGGCACTTTTAAAGCATGTTGATTTAGCACATAAAGCCACAAAGCTTCCAAAAGAGCTAAGTGGTGGAGAACAGCAAAGAATAGCAACAGCAAGAGCCATTGCAAACAATCCAAAGCTTATTATCTGTGATGAGCCAACGGGAAATCTTGACCCTTATTCTGCTGATAAGGTTTGGAGATTGCTTTTACTTGCTAGAGAGCATTTTGATAGTTGTATAGTTGTTGCAACTCATCATATACCAATAAATTTAAAAATAAATTTTAGACTTATAGAGATAAGAGATGGTATGGTAAATGAAATTTATTAAAAATCATTTTGGATTTATTTTACCTGTATTTTTGATATGTTTTTCTTTTGAGCTTACAATTTTGATATATCAAATCACAAAAGATTATGAAAAAAAGCTTTATAATGATTACAGCATTATGGTTGTTAGTAATAAAGAGCTAGTTAGTAAAAACTTTGAAAATATAAATTATTTTGTATCTTTTAAACAGCTTAGCACAGATGAGATTATAAATAGACTTAAAAATGATATATCAAATAAAAACCTAAATGTTTTAAAAAATATATTGCCTAAGTTTTATGCTATCAAATTTGATAGATTGCTTGATTTAAAAACAGCAAAAAGTATAAAATCCGAGCTTTTAAAAATAGATGGCGTAAGTAAAGTAGAAACATTTTCTAAAACAAGTGATAAAGTATATAAGCTTTTGATGTTTATCAAGCTTTTTAGCTTTATATTTTTATCTTTGATAGCTTTACTTAGTTTTACTGTATTTTTAAAGCAGGTTGGAATTTGGATTATTGAGCATAGAGAAAAATTTGAGATTATGGATATTTATGGGGCGGATTCTTCTTTTAAAAGTATGTTTTTGTATAAAAAGGTGATAGGGGATTGTTTATTTACATACTTAATTTTACTAGCGTTTTTTTATAATCTTTCTTATATAAAACCTATTGTTGATTATTTGCAAGATTTAAATATAGATATCCCTGATTTAAGCTACATAACACATATATCAATAATATGTTTTGGGGTTTTGTTTATAAGTATTATGGGTGTAAATTTTGTTATGTATAGGGCTAAAAAGAGTGTTTAGAGTTATTTTTTTATGTTTTTTAACTTTTACCATCTTATTTTCTAAAACAACAGATGATAAAATCAAAGAACAATCCTCAAACCTATCTAAAAACTCATCAGACCAGCAACAAATTAGTAAAAAATTAGAAGATTTAGCAGATGATATTTTAAAGGCTAGAAAGCGTATTGATGAGCTTAGCTTGCAAATAGAAGCTGCTAGTAATAAAGTAGATGAGCTGCAAAAAACACAAAGCGACCAACACAATGCACTAAATGAACTAAGTTTACAAAACAAAGAGCTTATACAAAATAAAAAAGAGCTTGAGACAAAAATAATTAGGCTTATAGCAGAAGAATTTGCTTATGATATTTTGGCAGATAAAGATTATGAAGAAAATGCAAACTCTATCATAAAAACATACGCTTTAGATGGGCTTAACAAGGTTTTAAAAGAAGAGTTTTATAAGATTTCAAAAGATTATGAAAGTACCACAGCTTTGATTAATCAAAAGCAAAAAGCTATAACTCAGATTAAAAACAATCTAAACGAATATCAAAATAAAAAGCTTGAATTAAATCAGCTTAAATACAAGCAAGTTGAAGAACTTAAAAAACAACAACAAGACCAAGATATATACAAAAAAAGGCTCTTAGATTTACAAAAACAACAAGATGAGCTTAGAAAAACACTAAAAGAGCTTAAGATTTTAAGCCAACAAGAGCAAACCAAAAAACAACAAGAAGAGCTTAAAAAACAACAAGAAAAACAAGCACAAGCCCTACAAAATGTGCAAGATGCAGATGTGAAAAAGTTGGGTTCAAGCTACACAGTAACTGCTTCTACTCATTTTAAAGGCAAAAAGACTATATCACCGCTAAAGTCTTATACGGTTAAGCAAAAATTTGGTAGCTACACAGACCCAGTTTATAACATAAAGATATACAATGAAAACGTCATTTTAAAAAGTAGTGAAAAAAATGCACCTGTTAGAGCTGTTTTAAATGGCAAGGTTGTTTTTGCTAAAGAAACAACTGTTCTTGGAAAGGTTGTGATACTTGAGCATAATGATGATTTGCATACAATATATGCAAACTTAACTAGCATTCCAAATACAATAAAAGTAAATGCAAGGGTTAAGCAAGGAAATATAATTGGTAGGGTTTATGAGGATTTAGCTTTTGAAGTAACTAAAAAGAATGCCCATATAGACCCACTAGAACTTATTGAGTAGC